>NZ_JBFAYB010000009.1:0-178596 GCF_040681075.1 Streptomyces sp. NPDC051907
GCCCCGGTGGCCGCCGACCACGGCGCGGCCGACCCCCGGGCGGCCGAGGCGGCGCCCGCTCCGCTCGTCGGCGCCAAAGTCTGCGTGGCCTGCCGCGCCGGCCACGTCGACACCGACGGCTACTGCGAGAACTGCGGCCACGCCCAGCCCCGCGAGCGCGACCACATGGAGCAGGAGCTCGGCGCCGTCGCCGCGGTCAGCGACCGCGGGCTGCGCCACCACCGCAACGAGGACTCCTTCGCGGTGTCCTCCACCGCCCTGCCCGACGGGTCGCCCGCCGTCGTCGCGATCGTCTGCGACGGCGTCTCCTCGGCGACCCGGCCCGACGAGGCGTCCGCCGCCGCGGCGGACGCCGCCAACGAACTGCTGCTCCAGACGCTGCCGCGCGGCACGCACCCGCAGCAGGCCATGCACGAGGCGATCGTCGCCGCGGCCGAGGCCGTCAACTCCCTGGCCGCCGACCCCGGTCAGGCCGAGGCCATGGAGCACGACCCGCACCGCCACCAGAACGCGCCGGCGTGCACGATCGTCGGCGGGATCGTCGCCGGCGGTCTGCTGATCGTCGGCTGGGTCGGCGACAGCCGCGCCTACTGGGTGCCGGACGACCGCAGCTGCCCGCCGGCCCGGCTCACCGAGGACGACTCCTGGGCCGCCCAGATGGTGTCCGCGGGCCTGATGAGCGCGGCGGAGGCGTACGCCGACGAGCGCGCGCACGCCATCACGGGCTGGCTGGGCGCCGACGCGTACGAACTGGAGCCGCACACCGCCGCGTTCAAGCCGGACCGCTCCGGCGTGGTCGTGGTCTGCACGGACGGCCTGTGGAACTACGCGGAGGGGGCCGAGGACATGGCCAGGGCCGTGCCGCGGGACGCCGCCGACAGGCCGCTGCACAGCGCGCAGGTGCTGGTCGGCCACGCGCTCGACGGCGGGGGCCACGACAACGTAACAGTGGCCGTCCTGCCGTTCGCGGTGCCGTCGCAAGGGGCAGGATCGGCCTACAACACGGCTTGAGCACCCTTTGTCCGCAGTAGGCCATCAACCCGATGTGCAATCCGTCAGCTCAGGTAATCCGTTAGATCCCCCACCTTCCAGCCGCCGAGCCACAAGACCGGGCCGCGGACCCTGTTCACTTCCCTCTGCCCGAGTGGAGCTTCAAGGAGCCGACCAGATGGCTGTTTTCTCCAAGTCCCAGGTGCCGCAGTTCTCCGTGGACGTGTACCAGAACGAGTACCTCCCCGAGGGCGGCCGCGAGGTCAACGCGATCGTCACCGTCACCTCCACCGGAGGAGGCACCAGCGGGGGCGTCCCGTTGACCGGCGCCACGGCCGCCCCTTCCTCCATACCGGGGCAGGCGCCGGGGGCCGCTGTCGTGATCATGGTCGACTGCTCGGGGTCGATGGACTATCCGCCGACCAAGATGCGCAACGCCCGCGACGCCACGGCCGCCGCCGTCGACACCCTGCGCGACGGCACCGCCTTCGCGGTGATCGCCGGCACCCATGTGGCGGCCGAGGTCTATCCGGGCGACGGCCGGCTCGCGGTCGCCGACGCGACGACCCGAGCCCAGGCCAAGGAGGCCCTGCGGCGGCTCAGCGCGGGCGGCGGCACCGCGATCGGCACCTGGCTGAAACTGGCCGACCGGCTGCTGTCCTCCTCCGACGTGCCGATCCGGCACGGCATCCTGCTCACCGACGGCCGCAACGAGCACGAGAGCCCGGACGACCTGCGCACCGCGCTCGAGGCGTGCGCCGGCCGCTTCACCTGCGACGCCCGCGGCGTGGGCACGGACTGGGAGGTCAAGGAGGTCACCGGCATCGCCTCGGCGCTGCTGGGCACCGCCGACATCGTCGCCGACCCGGGCGGCCTGGCCGCGGACTTCACACGGATGATGGAGAACGCGATGGGCAAGGAGGTCGCGGACGTGGCGCTGCGGCTGTGGACGCCCGTCGGAGTGGAGATCGCGTTCGTCAAGCAAGTGGCGCCGACCGTCGAGGAGTTGACCGGGAGGCGCACGGAGGCGGGGCCGCGGGCGGGCGACTACCCGACCGGGTCGTGGGGCGACGAGTCCCGCGACTACCACGTGTGCGTGAAGGTGCCGGAGGCCGGAATCGGCCAGGAGATGCTCGCGGCCCGGGTCTCGCTGATCGTCCCGGCGGCGGACGGCGGCACTCCGCAGGTGCTCTCGCAGGGGCTCGTCCGGGCGGTGTGGACGGACGACATGTCGGCGTCCACCTCGATCAATCCGCAGGTCGCGCACTACACGGGCCAGGCCGAACTGGCACAGGTCATCCAGCAGGGACTGGACGCCCGCAAAGCGGGCGATTTCGACGGCGCGACCGCCAAACTGGGGCGTGCGGTCCAGCTCGCGGCCGATTCCGGCAACGAGGACACTGCGAAACTGCTTTCGAAGGTGGTGGACGTGGTCGATGCGGCGACAGGTACTGTGCGACTGAAGGCGAAGGTCGCGGAGGCCGACGAGATGACGCTCGAGACGCGCTCTACCAAGACGGTCCGCGTGAAGAAGTAGCCAGCTCAGACTGACCGATACACAGAGAGAGACGGCCCCCGGGCCGGACGAGGAGAGGGGGAAGCGCCGACATGCCGACCTGCCCGAACGGACACCAGTCGGGTTCCGACGACTGGTGCGAGGTCTGTGGCCACCGCATGGCCGGACCCGGCGCTCCGGCGGGCGCCATGCCGCCGCCTCCCCCGCCGCCGCCCGCCTACGGCTATCCCGGCCCGGGCGACCCGAACGCCACCGCCCAGGCGGAGCTCTGCCCGCAGTGCCGCACCCCGCGCGAGGCCATGGCCCCGTTCTGCGAGGAGTGCCGGTACAACTTCCTTACGCACACGGCGACGTCCTACACGCCGGTGGCCCCGCCCCAGCAGCAGTCCTCCGGGCTGAACCTGCCGCCGGGCTTCACCTCGCAGCCGGGCCCGCCCGCCCCTCCGCCGCACCAGCAGTACCAGCCGCAGCAGCATCAGGCGCCCCAGGCTCCGCAGCCGGGACCGCAGCAGGGGCATGATCCGTACGAGTACCAGAGCTCGCGGCCCTCGCAGGTGAACCGTCCCGCCGAGCCGCTCATGACCGAGCCGTCGGGTCCGCAGCAGCCGCCGCAGGCGTTCCAGCAGGGCGGTCCGCCGCCTCCGCCGGCCTTCCAGCAGCAGGCGGGGCCGCCGGCGCCGCCCTCGTTCCCGCAGCCGGGACCGCCCGCGCCGCCGCAGCCCCAGCACACCGGGGGCGACGACTGGATGCTGCCGCCGCCGTCGCAGCCGCAGCACGCGCCCCAACAGCCGCAGCAGCAGTTCCCGCAGGCCCCCATGCAGCCGCAGCACGGCGGGCAGCCCGGCCACCAGCAGGGCCCCCACCAGCAAGGGCTCCAGCAGCCACAGCAGTACCAGGGCGGCGGGCAGGGCCAGGCCTCCACAAGCTGGACGGCGGTCGTCGCACCCGACCGTGAGTACTTCATGGCGATGATGCATCGCAGCGGCCCCGAGGCCACCGGCCTCAATCTGCCCGCGTACTCCCCCGAGCAGCACCTCCCGCTCGTCGGCAACCAGATCAGCATCGGCCGGCGCAGGCACTCCACGGGCGAGTCCCCGGACATCGACCTGGCCGTGCCGCCGGAGGACCCGGGCGTCTCGCACCAGCACGCGGTCCTGGTGCAGCAGCCCGACGGCTCGTGGGCGGTCGTCGACCAGAACTCCACCAACGGCACCACGCTCAACGGCGGCGAGGACCCGATCCAGCCGTACGTCCCGATCCCGCTGAACGACGGGGACCGGGTGCACGTCGGGGCGTGGACGACGATCACGATCCGCCGCGGCTAGCGGCAGGAGGTGGGCCCCCGTCGGGGGCGGCAGGGCGGGGGCCGGCGTCCCTGGCTAGCGGACGAGCGGCCAGGCGTACGGCCCCTCCGGGTCGTCCAGCCAGGCCCACTGGCAGCCCCCGCTGACCGTGACCCCGAAGCGGTCCCGCTGCGGCCGGCGCTCGAGCTCCCAGAGCGAGAGCGCCTCGTGCGGGTCGAGGCTGCCCGCGGTCAGGTTCAGCAGGAAGCGGAAGAGATCGTTCTCGATCGCGCGCCGGGGCAGCCCTCCGACGTGGGCTGGCGCCGCCCTCGTATCGCCGCGCAGCGGCACGAAGTACGCGGAGGTCCGCAGAAAGCGTCCCTCGGCGCTGCGGCCCAGGACGTCGTCCTGCACCCGCAGCACGATCAGCCCGGTGGAGAGCGGGGCCAGGATCCGCGCGCCCGGCCGGCACTGCTCCAGCCACGCGTACGGCACGGAGGGCAGGGTGCAGGTCGCGATGATGCAGTCGAAGGGCGCGCGCTCGGGGCAGCCGCGCTTCCCGTCGCCGGTGATCACGGCGGGGCGGTAGCCCGCGGCCGCCAGATGCGAGCGCGCCGACTCGGTGATCTCCGGATCCAGGTCCACGGTCGTCACCAGGTCGTCGCCGAGCCGGTGCGAGAGCAGCGCGGCGTTGAAGCCGGTGCCCGCGCCGATCTCGAGGACCGCCTCGCCCTCGCGCACCTGGAGCGCCTGAAGCATCTGGGCCATGAGCGAGGGCTGGCTGCTGGAGCTGACGAGTTCGCCGTCGCGCACCCGGGTGGCCAGCGGCCCGTCGTCGTACGCCCCGCGCAGCCACCGCACCCGCCGCACCGGATCGGGGTCCTCGCACCACAGCCGCTCGTACGCCCCCGACCGGATCTCGAAGTAGTACGGCACGAACAGATGGCGCGGCACCTCCTCGAACGCCAGCCGCCAGGCCGGGTCCGCCAGGCCGCCCTCGGCGACGATCCGGCGGACGAGGGAGTGGCGCGCCTCGGCGGCGGGCTCGGCGTACCGGTCCACGTGTGCACCCATATCTCCACTTTCCTGCGCCGCCGCCCGTCAGGCGAGACCACTTGGCGGAGGTCCTAGACCCGAAGACCTCGGCCGGTCCGTCTGAGACGATGGACGGGTGAAAGAGATTCGGCGTGGCACCCTTCAGGAGCAGACTTTCTATGAGCAGGTCGGCGGCGAGGAGACGTTCCGCCGGCTCGTCCACCGCTTCTACCAGGGCGTCGCCGAGGACCCGCTGCTGCGGCCCATGTACCCCGAGGAGGACCTGGGCCCGGCCGAGGAGCGGCTCGTCCTGTTCCTGATGCAGTACTGGGGCGGACCGCGCACCTACAGCGACAACCGAGGCCACCCCCGGCTGCGGATGCGGCACGCGCCGTTCGCCGTGGACCGGGCGGCGCACGACGCCTGGCTGAAGCACATGCGCGCGGCGGTCGACGAGCTGGGCCTCTCCGAGGAGCACGAGGAGACGCTGTGGAGCTACCTCACCTACGCCGCGGCCTCCATGGTCAACACCGCGGAGTGAGCGCCCCGCGCGCCTTGGACGGGGCGGCCGGACCGCGGTCCGCCGCCACCCCGAGCAGCCGGAACGCCGTCGACGTGGGCACGCCCGGCTCGTCGGCGGAGGCTAAGCGGGCTGCTGGGGGGTGAGGCTCAGGCCGCCGAGTCCATTGATCCGTACGGCGATCGACCCGAAGGGCGTACGCAGCCTGAGCCACGAGCCCGCGGACAGCAGGGCGACGGGGACGCCGGGGCGCAGAAAACCGAGCGACTGGGCGGCGTGGACGGCGCGCAGCGGCAGGCCGGTCCCGCCGACGGTGCGCGACCATATCTCGCGCCCGATCCGGTCCCGCTCGGCCCGGGTGCGGCGCTCGGCGGGCAGGGCCTCGTCGCGGGTGCGGAACTCGCTGACGGCGGCGGACACGGCGGCCCGCATCGCACTGACCTCGGGCAGCCCGGGGAGCTTGCGCCAGCCGCCGCGGGGCGGCAGCAGCCCGGCCCAGGGCGGCCCGGTGACGGGCGCGGGGACGGTGAACTCCGCGCCGTCCCCGAACGACTCCAGCAGCTCGCCGGCCGAGACGGTGACGTCCAGCTCGACCGGGTGGTCGAGGCGTGCCGTACGGATCGCCAGCACCTCGAAGGACGGCGGACGGCCGAAGACGGCGAGCGCGCCTCCGCCGGCCTGGAGCCGGACGGCGGCGGCGCGGTCGTAGTGGATCAGCCGGGCGAGGAAGGCGGAGAGATCCTCCGCCTCCCTCGCGTCGGCGAAGTGCAGACTGCGCACGGGCACGGTCATGCCGCGATGGCGCCCTCGTCGGACGCGGCCGCCGAGCCCGGGCCGTCCAGGTACTCCTGGAGGTAGGACTTCTCCTCCGCGCTGATCCGGCGCGGACGCCCCGCGGCGAGGTCGTAGGGCACGACGACAGTCGAGGCCCGCACATACACTTCCGAGGCCCCCTCGGCGTCCTTGACCTCGTACGCGATGGTCAGCGACGCCGCGCCGATCTTCGTCACCCACGACTCGATGATCACCGGCTCGTGGCGGTGGACCAGCGGTCGCTTGTACTCGATCTCGTGGCGGGCCACGACGGAGCCGCCGGAGAACGACGGGGAGCCGTCCCCCGGCGCCAGCCGGAACATGAAGTCGATCCGCGCCTCTTCCAGATAGCGCAGGAAGACGACGTTGTTGACGTGCCCGAAGGCGTCCATGTCCGACCAGCGGAGGGGGCAGCGGTAGATGTGCCGGGTCATGTCCGGCTCAGCCCCTGGTGAGCTTCTTGTAGGTGGCACGGTGCGGACGGGCCGCGTCCGGGCCGAGGCGCTCGACCTTGTTCTTCTCGTACGACTCGAAGTTGCCCTCGAACCAGAACCACTTGGACTCGCCCTCGTACGCCAGGATGTGCGTGGCGACTCGGTCGAGGAACCAGCGGTCGTGGGATACGACCACTGCGGCGCCGGGGAACTCGAGCAGGGCGTTCTCCAGCGAGGAGAGCGTCTCGACGTCGAGGTCGTTGGTCGGCTCGTCGAGGAGCAGCAGGTTGCCGCCCTGCTTGAGGGTGAGCGCCAGGTTGAGGCGGTTGCGCTCGCCGCCGGAGAGCACGCCGGCCGGCTTCTGCTGGTCCGGGCCCTTGAAGCCGAACGCGGAGACGTACGCCCGCGACGGCATCTCGACCTGTCCGACGTTGATGTAGTCGAGCTCGTCCGACACGACCGCCCAGAGGGTCTTCTTGGGGTCGATGTTGCCGCGGCTCTGGTCGACGTACGAGATCTTGACGGTGTCGCCGACCTTGATCGAGCCGGCGTCCGGGGTCTCCAGACCCTGGATCATCTTGAACAGCGTGGTCTTGCCGGCGCCGTTCGGGCCGATGACGCCGACGATGCCGTTGCGCGGCAGCGTGAAGGACAGGTCGTCGATCAGGACCTTCTCGCCGAACGCCTTGGAGAGGTTGTTCACCTCGACGACGACGGAGCCCAGACGCGGGCCCGGCGGGATCTGGATCTCCTCGAAGTCCAGCTTCCGCATCTTGTCGGCCTCGGCGGCCATCTCCTCGTAACGGGCCAGACGGGCCTTGGACTTGGCCTGCCGCCCCTTCGCGTTGGAGCGGACCCACTCGAGCTCTTCCTTGAGCCGCTTCTGCCGCTTGGCGTCCTTCTGGCCCTCGACCTTGAGGCGGGATGCCTTGTTCTCCAGGTAGGTGGAGTAGTTGCCCTCGTAGGGGTGGGCGCGGCCGCGGTCGAGCTCGAGGATCCACTCGGCGACGTTGTCGAGGAAGTACCGGTCGTGGGTGATGGCGACGACGGTGCCGGGGTACTTGGCGAGGTGCGCCTCCAGCCACTGCACCGACTCGGCGTCCAGGTGGTTGGTGGGCTCGTCGAGGAGCAGCAGGTCGGGGGCCTCGAGCAGCAGCTTGCAGAGCGCGACGCGGCGCTTCTCGCCACCGGAGAGGTTGACGACCGGCCAGTCTCCGGGCGGGCAGCCGAGGGCGTCCATGGCCTGCTCGAGCTGCGCGTCGAGGTCCCAGGCGTTGGAGTGGTCCAGGTCCTCCTGGAGCTTGCCCATCTCCTCCATCAGCTCGTCGGTGTACTCGGTCGCCATCTGCTCGGCGATCTCGTTGAACCGGTTGAGCTTGCCCTTGATCTCCGCGACGCCGTCCTCGACGTTCTCCAGAACGGTCTTCGACTCGTCCAGCGGCGGCTCCTGGAGCAGGATGCCGACGGTGTAGCCGGGCGAGAGGAAGGCATCGCCGTTGGAGGGCTGCTCCAGGCCGGCCATGATCTTCAGGACGGTGGACTTACCGGCGCCGTTGGGGCCGACCACACCGATCTTCGCGCCGGGCAGGAAGCTCAGCGTCACGTCATCGAGGATGACCTTGTCGCCGTGCGCCTTGCGCGTCTTGCGCATCGTGTAGATGTACTCAGCCAAGAGAAACCGTCCGGCAAGAAGTGGGTGGGCAGATACACCCCATCTTGCCGTACGTCCATCCCCCGACGGAAACCGGTATGGGCGGGGAGGGGCCTGGGGACGGCACTGTGGCAGCACTGGGATGGCACTGAGATGGCTCCGGGGACGGCCTCGCCGAGCAGGCCGCGACCCGGTGCCATCTGCCGCGGACTCGGCCGGGGCGGCCGTTATGTGATTCGGGGCTGCTGTGACCTGTGGCGGGACCGCTGTGGACTGTGACGGGACCGCTGTGACGGGACCGCCGTGATGGGGATTGATCGGGACTGCTGCGCGGTGCGCCGGGACTGCTGGGAGCTGAGGCGGGACCGCTGTGGACTGAGCGTGGCTGCTGTGAGCGGAACTCGCGGGCGGGGCGGGAATTGGCCAGGGGCCGCCCAGGAGAGGGCCGCCGAACGGAGGCCGCCGCCCGGAGGCCGTGCAGTTGCCGCCAGGCATCGATAGGCCCGCCGTGCGTCGATGGGCCGCCGGGCGTCGACAAGGGGACGGCCCCGGTGCGCGCTCGCGTCCCGGGGCCGTCGTCAGCACAGCTTCACACTGTGCTCACCTCAGCTCACTCCTCGGTGGCCGCCGGCTTCTTCGTGCGGAGGAAGAAAACCGCGCCGCCGCCGATCAGGACGAGAACGATCGCGATGCCCGCGATCATCGGGGTCGAGCTGGACCCGCCGGTCTCGGCCAGGTCGCCCTCGAGCGCGGAGCCGGCCACGCCGCCGGCCGACGCCGGGCTCGGCTGCGCCGCGGGCGCGCCCTGGGCCGTGATGGTGTTGCCGCTGGTCTTGCAGTCCAGCACGCCCTTGAAGTTCTTTGCGAGGCCGCCGGGCCCGATGATGGTGAAGTCGTACGCCTGGTCCTCGGCGACCGGGATGGTGACGGTCCTGGACGCCCCGGCCGCTATGGAGTGCTTGAGGCCCATCAGCTCGAAGCTGAAGGGCGCGTCGCCCTTGTTGGTGGCCGTGATGTCCACGCCGCCCTTGACGCAGTTCTTCTTGGCCGAGAGGGCCGGTATCGCGCCGGCCTTCGCCCAGGTCGCGGTGGCGTTCGCGGAGACCGTGGACTGGCTGGACCCCGCCAGGATCTGGGTCTGGCTCTTGGTGGCCCCGGCGAACGCGCGGCCCACCGGCACGTTGGTGGTGGCCTGCGCCGTCAGCGTGGCCGTGCCGTCGGCGGCGCCGGAGGGGACGTCGAAGTACAGCTTGCTGCCGTTGACGGCGGAGGCGACCGGCTTGCCGGCCGCGTCCGTGATCTTGATGCCGCTGGCCGCCGCGTCCGCCGGCGGGACGACGGTGACCTGTCCGGCGTCGGTGCGGACCGTGATGGGTCCGAGCCGGCCCCCCGCCTTGCCGGAGACCGCGTTCGGCTCCAGGCTGAGCGAGGCCTTGGGCTCGGCGACGTTCTGAGCCTTGGCCTGGAGCCAGTCCGCGAGCTTCTCCGCCTGCGGGTCGATCGCCTCGACGTCCGCGCCGTCCGAGTAGCGCCAGATGGCCACCTGGGTGCCGGCCGCCGCGGTCTTCTCGCTCAGCGCCCCCGTGCCGGCCTCCTTGGCGAGCCCGGCCAGGTCGTCGATCTGCGGGTAGGAATGCTGCAGGATCCAGCGGATCTTGCCCGCGCTCTCGTTGGCGCCGAGCGAGGTCTGGCTCCAGGGGGTCTCCAGGTACTTCGCCTGGTCCTGGGTCGGGTTGTGGATGTCGATGCAGTACGTCTTCAGCCGACCGCCGCCGTCGACGGTCATCTCGAAGAGTCCGGCAGGGATCTCGTGGTTCTCTCCGCCGCTACGGAGCACCGCCCGGTCGAAGGTCTTGAGCCCGTCGAGCGTGGCGACCGCACCGCCCTGGTGCTGAACGCCGTCCTCGGCGGCGGCCGCGGTCGCGCCCGCTATGGAGCCCGTGGCGATCAGACCGGAAATCAAGGCTGCGGCAGTGTGGCGACGTACGCCGCCCCGCCTGCGTACAGCCGACGCAGAGAACACAGCAAACACAGAATTCCCCTCCGAGCGAGGCCTTTCGCGTGTGACGCGTGGGGGGAGTGCCTCGCCTGCAGACTCAAGTGCCCCGTGAGTACCCCGAAATCCTAGGGAGGCGGCCGCAGCCCAGTCCCCCGTCATACCGTCAGACAACCATTCCGACTCGGAATCGTTATCGACCGCTCTGCCGTCACCCCAGTTTCATCGTTTCTGAATCGACAAACCTCCACAACTCAAGCTCAGGACACGGAAGCAGGCACTCCGGAAACAGCGGGAACGGAGGGCGAGGGGGGTGTTGGAGCAGCCGCCTCAGAGACCTCCGGAACAGCCGGCGCAGGCGGCTCCGGAATGCGGCGGGGGTCCAGAGCAGGGCCATGGCGAGGGCCGTGACCAGGGGCATGACCAGGTGCTGAGCGGCGGCTGGCGCCGTGACCGGAATCCGGACCGCTTCTCTCTGTTCCCTCCGCACGACGCTCCGTCAGATGCGGTTCGCCACGCGGCTCCCCCTTCGCCGAACGACGGAAAGCGGAGGTCCCCCGCGACATGTCGTGGCCCACGGACAGGGCGTCGATGTCCACGAACGTCCTGCGCTGTCCGTCCCGGTCCTCTTCCCGGACTCTCAACCGTCCATGGACGAGAAGAGGATCCCCGACCGAGACCGACCCGGCCAGATTCAAAGCCAGCGCGCGCCAGGCGAAGACCGTGTAGAAGTTCGTGTGTCCGTCCGACCACGTTCCGCTCTGTCGGTCCCAGCGCCGCGGCGTGACCGCGAATCGGAATCGCGCCACGCCTCCCGACGCCGTTTCGCGGTACTCCACATTCGTGGCGACATTGCCCACGACCGTCACCATGGTGTCGCTCATCACGACCACCCTCCCCGTCCGGTTGTCGCATCGACCGGCCTGCTGCCGGTCGACTGACGGATCGCGGCCGCCGGCTGACGCCGACGTACTGCCGCTGACCCGATGTCCATGCTTCACCGGACGGGAAGTTCCTGCTGAGGGGTGTGGATGGGCACCCCGTTGTGGACAACTCCGCCCCCCCACAAGGGTGAACCGACCCGACCCGACCCGACTCGACCATGGCCAATCGGCCGACCCTTGCCCCGGGCCAACCGGCCCCAGCCCCGGGCCAGCCGAGGCCGGGCGGCCAGGCGGCCGGGCTGGCCACGGGGCCAGGTGGCCCGGCAGCCGGGCGTCCAGGGCGCCGGGCGTCCAGGGCGCCGGGCGTCCAAGTGGCCGGGCAGCGAGCCCAGCCAGCCCAGATCCCAACCCGACGCCAGACCACCGAGCCCAAGCAGCCCAGCCAGCCCACCCCGACGCCAGACCACCAACAAAGGCACGCGGCACCAGACCGCCGAGGGGCGCACGCGGTGCCGCACGCCCCCCCCTCAGCGGTAGCGAGCCCCCGCCGCCACCCTCAGCCGCGTCCCCGTCGTCCCCACGCCCGACCTCGCCGACGACCCCGAGACGGTCGCGTACCGCTCCCGCACCTCCTGGTACCGCATCAGCTCCGTGGCGATCGGATCGAGGACCCGCGCACGCCCGCACCCAGCAGCCGCCTCCTGCAGTCGGCGCTGCGCGTCCTGCCCGTATCTGCGCGCAGGCCCCTTGGCGGCCGCCGCGCACGCCCACTCCACCAGCGGACCGCCCACGATCCCCGCGAGCATCACCAGCGCCGGGATCAGCAGCCCGGGCTCCAGAACGCCGGCGATCTGGCCCACCAGCCACAGCCCGCCGAAGATCTGCAGCAGCGTCATGGCCGCCTGGGCGAGCACCGCGGCCGGCCACCACGCGGGCCGCAGCGGCTTACGGCTCAGGACCTCCGCCTCCTGCAGGGCCAGCTCGTCCAGCGCCTCGGGCAGCCCCTGCGCACCGCGCACCGCCGCCTCGCGCACCGCCTGCGCCCAGGGCGCGGGCAGCCCGTGCGAGGCCTCCTCCGAGACCGTGCGTACCGCCTGCTCGACCCGCTGCCGCGCCGTGAGCTCCTCCTCCGCGGGAGCGGGGGGCTCGGGCGCGCCGCCTCCCGGCACGCGGGTCCGCTCGTACCAGCGCCACAGCCGCAGCCAGGGCGTCCCGCACGCCCGGCTGGCGTTCCTGCGCCACTCGCGCTCGGCCGACTCGCCGACCGCCGCGGCGCCCACGGCCTCGGCCAACCGCGCCGAGAAGTCCGCGCGCGAACGCTCGCCCAGACCGGTGCGGCCGTCGGCCACGTACATCCCGCGCAGCTTCGCCGCGGCCGCGTCGACATCGGCGGAGAGACGGCGGGCGGCGGCGTTGCGGTCCTGCACGAACGTGCCGATGAGCTCCCGCAGTTCGCCGACGCCCGCGCCGGTGAGCGCGGAGAGCCCGAGCACGGCCGCGCCCGGCTCGCCGTGCTCGCCGAGCGCGATGCCGTCCTCGTCGAGGAGCCTGCGCAGATCGTCGAGCACTTGGTCGGCGGCCTCGCCGGGAAGCCGGTCGATCTGGTTGAGCACGACGAAGGTGATCTCGGCGTGCCCCGCGAGCGGCCGCAGATAGCGCTCGTGGAGCGCGGCGTCGGCGTACTTCTCCGGGTCCACGACCCAGATCACGGCGTCCACCAGCGCCAGCACACGGTCCACCTGCTCCCGGTGGCGTACGAGGGCGGAGTCGTGGTCGGGCAGATCGACCAGTACGAGTCCATAGAGCTCCTCGTCGCCTCCCGCAAGGGGTCTGCGGCGCAGGCGTGGGGGGATGGCGAGCCGGTCGAGGAGCCCCGCGGCGCCGTCCGACCAGGTGCAGGCGATCGGGGCAGCGGTGGTGGGCCTGCGCAGGCCGGTCTCGGAGATCGGCACCTCGGCGAGGGCGTTGAAGAGGGTGGACTTGCCGCTTCCGGTCGCGCCGGCGATGGCGACGACGGTGTGCCGGGAGGAGAGCCGCTGGCGTGCGGCGGCCTCTTCGAGGACGCGTCCGGCCTCGGCGAGGGTCTGGCTGTCGAGGCGGGTGCGCGAGAGCCCGATCAGCTCGCGGAGGGCGTCCAGGCGGGCGCGCAGAGGGCCTACGTAGGGGCTGCCGATGGGCTCGTGCGCGTCGGCGTCGCGGTCCAGGTCCGCGCAGTCGCCGGCGTCCGGCTCCGCGGCGCGCCGGGCGATGAGCCCGTCGTCCCAGCGGCCGCTCCCCTCCCCCTTCTCCCGCTTCTCTCTCTCGGTCGCTTCAGTCGCTTCAGTCGCTTTAGCCTTTTCAGCCGCTCGGGTCGCTGCGTCGGGCTGGTCCAGGTCGCTCGTCCCGCTGGTCCCGCTGGTCCTGCTGGTCGCGCTGGTGTCGTTCGCCTGGTTCGAGTCGGGCGCGTCGTGCGAGCCGCTCGTGTCATTCGTGTCGCTCGTGTCGCTCGTGTCGTCGTCAGTGACGGCGGTCACCGCGGTCACCTCTCCTTCTGCAGTACGGACAGCGCGGCGATCAGCTCGGCCTGTGGCTCTGGGGACACCTCGAGCGCGTCCAGCGGCGCCAGCCGCCGGTCGCGTTCGCTGTGCAGTACGCGGTCGATGCAGGTCGACAGCAGCTCGGCGCCCTTGTCGCGCAGCCCCAGCGCGCCCTTGGCCCCGATGCGCTCGGCGAGCCGCTCTCCGGCGCTGCGCGCCCTGCGCCCGCCGAGCAGGGAGACGGCGAGCAGGGCGGCGACGGCCTCCGCGTCGGGAGCGGCGTTCCGTTCCAGCCGGCCCACCTCCTCCTCGGCCAGCTCCTCCACCTCGCGCCGCCAACGGCGTACGGCGATCCCGATCCGCTCCCCCGACTCCAGGTCGACGCGCCCGCGGACGACCACCGCGGCCGCGGCCGGCTCGCGCTGCCAGCTCTCCTGGACCTGCTCGTCCGCGGCGGCGACGGCGCACTGGAGCAGCGCGCCGAGGCTGGCGACGAGGGAGTCGAGCAGCTCGCCGGCGGAGCTGTCGCGGGGGTAGCCGCGCCATCTGGTGCGGGCGTCCCCGGCGAGTACCGCGCCGGCGCGCAGCCTGCCGCGCAGCCGCTCGCGCTCCGTCTCGTACGCCTCCTCGACCGCCCCTGTGAGCCGTACGGCCGCGGCGTACTGCGCGGCCACCGCGCCCGCGAGCTCGGGCATCCGGGCGTTGAGCGAGTCGATCACCCCGGACGCGGTGCGGCCCACGGCCTGCTGCCGGGCCGCGGGGTCCTGCGCCCGGTGGGCCAGCCAGGCGAAGAGCGGGGCGACGGCGCTGTTGGGCAGGAGCCCGTTGCCCCCGCCGGCGGACTCGGGCAGCTCGGGGATCGTGAACCGCGGCATGTCCCCCAGCCCCGCCTTGGTCAGCAGCGCCGCGTACTGCCGGGAGACCTCCGCGAGCACCTGGTGGGGCACCCGGTCGAGGACGGTGACGAGCGAGGCGTCGTACTCCTTGGCGGTACGGAGCAGATGCCAGGGCACCGCGTCGGCGTAGCGGGACGCGGTCGTCACCATCACCCACACGTCGGCGGCGCAGATGAGCTGGGCGGCGAGCAGGCGGTTCTCGACGACGAGCGAGTCGATGTCGGGCGCGTCGAGGAGGGCGAGCCCGCGGGGCAGGGAGGGGGCGGTCTCGATCCGCAGGCAGTTCTCCCCCTGTCCCGCGCCTGCGCTCTTCGGGTCGGTCTCGTCCTGTTGGGGCAGCCAGACGCGGGTGAGCTGGGGCAGCACGCGCATTCCGGCGAACCAGCCGTGGTCGTCGGGGTGGCAGACGAGGACGGGCGTACGGGTGGTCGGCCGCAGCACCCCCGCCTCGCTGACTCTGCGCCCCACAAGGGAGTTGACGAGGGTGGACTTCCCGGCGCCGGTCGACCCGCCGACGACGGCGAGAAGCGGTGCTTCGGGCTCTTTGAGTCGGGGCACGAGATAATCGTCAAGCTGTGCGAGCAGCTCCGCCCGCGTCTGCCGGGCGCGCGGCGCACCGGGAAGGGGGAGTGGGAATCGCACGGCGGCGACACGGTCGCGCAGGGCGGAGAGTGCGTCGATCAGCTGAGGCCGTGCATCCATGGTCACCACATGCGAAGAATGCCCAACTTTGGCTACTTTTTGAAGCGTATGGAGCCCTCTGCGCGCCGATCGGACAGACGGGATAGACGGGATGAGTGGGGCGCAGGCATAACGAGTGCACAACACCCGAGACGTGAGACGTCAAAAGCGATGCAGGAATCGCACCTGCCTGCGATTATCGGTTCGCTTCACTGAACCTCCACATCGTGCCACGCAGGTGAAGCAACCGGGTCAAGGCGATCGGAGCCCTATCCTTGTCCCCGGCAAGGTCACGGACCACCCGAGTGGGGCTCCAGGCCACCGAGGCCACCATTTCGGCCCCCGTAGCTCAGTGGATAGAGCAGGCGCCTTCTAAGCGCTTGGCCGCAGGTTCGAGTCCTGCCGGGGGCGCGCACACTACATGACCAGCGGAAACGCTGGTCATCGTCTTTTCCCTGCAGAAGCGCGGCGCGAATTAGCCACGCGCCTAGCCCACCTCGCGAATCGGGCGTACCGTTGAATGAGACCCGGGAGGGTCTTTTTTGCTCGTCAGACGCACGCTAGCCGGGGCGGCGTAGCGCGGGCGTAAGCGCCGGACGGCCTTCGGCGCAGCCCGGGCGAGCCGTAGCCGGACGCAGGCCTACGCCCACCCGGCGGACCCCTTCGCTAGGCCTCCGCGCACTGGAACTCGTACAGCGCCATCCGTGCCGCCTTGTACTCCGCCCGGGAGTCGTTCACGCCCTTCGTCACGAAGCCCGCCGCGCCGCCCGTCAGCAGTGCGCCCGCCAGCAGGCCGTACTGTTCGACGCCTCCGGCGCCGTCCCAGATGCGCCAGAAAGCGCCGATGAGGAGCAGGACCGCCGCCAGGGAGAGGACCGCGAAGAACGTCTGATGCAGGACCATGAAGCGGAACTGGACCCGCACTTCCCGGCGCAGGGACGCGCAGATGGCCGGGTTCGACAGGGGCGCGGGAGCAGGCGCGCCTGCTGTGTCGGGGGTTTCGGGGCTCACGCCCTCCGTTTCGATGCTCAAGGGGATCTGCAGCGAGGTCAGCAGGTCGTCGCGGAGGGCGGCCACCTTGCGGTCTTGTTCATGCGACATCTACGCCACCCCTCACGCCGCGCCGGCGGGATAGCACGACAGCCATCGCAGTCCCTCGCTCTCGTCGAATCGCAGACCCTGAGACCAATCGCAGACCCTGAGACCAGCAGACCGCCCCGGCAGGTCGCGCGCACGTCGGCGTGAGCCGTTCAGGGCAAAGGCCCCGGACCGTCGTGGTCCGGGGCCTATGGGGCTGGGCTCCGTGCTTAGAGGCCGGCCGCCGCGCGCAGGGCGTCCACGCGGTCGGTGCGCTCCCAGGTGAAGTCGGGGAGCTCGCGGCCGAAGTGGCCGTACGCCGCCGTCTGGGCGTAGATCGGGCGCAGCAGGTCGAGGTCGCGGATGATCGCGGCCGGGCGGAGGTCGAAGACCTCGGCGATGGCCGTCTCGATCTTCTCGGTGTCGACCGCGGCGGTGCCGAACGTCTCCACGAACAGGCCCACCGGCTCGGCCTTGCCGATCGCGTAAGCGACCTGGACCTCGCAGCGCGAGGCGAGGCCCGCGGCCACCACGTTCTTGGCGACCCAGCGCATCGCGTACGCCGCCGAGCGGTCCACCTTGGAGGGGTCCTTGCCCGAGAACGCGCCGCCGCCGTGGCGGGCCATGCCGCCGTACGTGTCGATGATGATCTTCCGGCCGGTCAGACCCGCGTCGCCCATCGGGCCGCCGATCTCGAACCGCCCGGTCGGGTTCACCAGCAGACGGTAGCCCTCCGTCTCCAGCTTGATGCCGTCGTCCGCCAGTTGAGCCAGCACATGCTCGACCACATGGGTGCGGACGTCCGGGGCGAGCAGGGTCTCGAGGTCGACGTCGGACGCATGCTGCGAGGAGACGACCACCGTGTCCAGCCGGACCGCCTTGTCGCCGTCGTACTCGATGGTGACCTGGGTCTTGCCGTCCGGGCGCAGGTACGGGACCGTCCCGTTCTTGCGGACCTCGGACAGCCGGCGGGAGAGCCGGTGCGCCAGGTGGATCGGCAGCGGCATCAGCTCGGGCGTCTCGTCGCAGGCGTAGCCGAACATCAGGCCCTGGTCGCCGGCGCCCTGCTTGTCGAGCTCGTCGCCCTCCTCGCCCTTGGCGGAAGCCTCGACGCGGTTCTCGTACGCCGTGTCGACTCCCTGCGCGATGTCCGGCGACTGCGCGCCGATCGAGATCGAGACGCCGCAGGACGCGCCGTCGAAGCCCTTCTTCGAGGAGTCGTAGCCGATCTCGAGGATCTTCTCGCGCACCAGCTGGGGAATGGGGGCGTACGCCTTGGTCGTCACCTCGCCCGCGATGTGCACCAGGCCGGTGGTGATCAGCGTCTCCACGGCGACGCGCGAGGACGGGTCCTGCGTGAGCAGCGCGTCGAGGATGGTGTCGCTGATCTGGTCGGCGATCTTGTCGGGGTGGCCCTCGGTCACAGACTCCGAGGTGAACAGGCGGCGACTCACCGTGTACTTCTCCTAAGCGGTGTGGCGGACAAGGGAACAAGTGCGGACTGGCGGACTGGCGGACTGGCGGCCGATCGGACGAGCAGTCGAGCTGACTGGGGAACAACAAGCGGGCAGGCAACGGTCGGCACACGGAAAGACCGCAAACACCGCGCCCGCCTCCGCCGAACGGAAGCGGGCGCGGCCGAACGTCATCCCGGGTCGAGCCTGGGACGTCGTGGCGTCGGCGTCAACGGGCTCAGGAGGAGTAGTCCTCCAGCGAGCCCCGGCGCCTGACGTCCACCGACACGCAGTGGAAGCCTCCGCTGAGGGTGCGCGCCTGGCGCATCTTGAGCGGCGCGACGGTCACACCGCGCTTCTCGATCTCCTTGATGAGCGGGCCCTGCTGGTCGTTGACGACCGCCAGGTCCGGGTTGATCATGATGAAGTTCATGCCCTGCCAGATGGAGGCGCGCGGGTAGTCCCAGGCGTAGCCCGTGTCGCCCATCTCCGGCGCCCAGATGATGTCCCAGTTCTTGAAGACGGGCGGGATCTGGTCCTCGCGGATGCGCTCCGGGTTCAGCACCACCAGGCCCGGGCGGACGACCATGATCGTGGTGTCGATGTGGGTGCCCTCGTACGCGCCGCGGATGAAGTTGACGCGGTACTCGTCGCCCAGGATCTGCTGGAGCCACTGGCCGCCCAGCTCGTTTCCGCTGCACGAGACCAGGTAGAGGATGTCCTTGCCGACGCGCATCACGTTGGCGGCGTCGAAGACCGGCTCCAGGTTCGCCAGCGGAAGGCCGGTCTCCGGGCGGACGTGGTACGTGTCGTCCAGCAGGCGGGGCTTGGGAGCGGAGATCCACTTGGCGCCGCTCTTGAAGTAGTCGAGCAGGATGTTCTTGTAGGCGAACGGCTCGAAGAAGCGCGAGCGCAGCGCCATCGGGGTCTCGATGATCGTCTGCCCGACGGGCAGGATCACATCGCGCGGACAGTAGTTGTACTCGCCGTCGGTCTGCCAGTCGGGCGTGCCGAAGGGCTTGGCGTGGTCGGTGACGTCGGGCCGGCGCACGGTCACGCCCTCGCCCTGGAGCAGCTCGACGAACGCCTCGAGGTCCTCGTGGGCCTCGGTGACGACCTTCTGGTCGTACGGGCCGGACGGGATCTCGTCCGGGCTCTCGTGGTGCTCGCAGTAGTCCAGGGCGAAGAGGCCGGGGTCAGGCGAGGGCACCCGGGCGTTCTCCGCGACACCGACGATCATCTCTTCCAGCGGGTCCCACTCGTTGTGCGCGTTCACCAGTGACATGGGCGGTACATCCCTCTCGCTCGGACATGCGGAGACAGTGCGGGTGGTGGAGACAGTGCAGGTGGTGGAGAGTGGCGCGGCCGGGCCGGCGTGCGGGCCGACGGGCGAACGGGGTCAGTTGGGGAGCTCGATGGGCAGCGTCAGCCCATCGTGCGCCGTCGTGCAGGCGCAGTCGCGGCTCTTCGGCATCGCGCCGATCACATGGAGCAGCAGCTCGCGGAGCTTCTCGATGTTCCTCCCGAACGCCGCGAATACCTCCGCCTGGCTCACGCCCTGCCCCGCCTCCGCGCCCGCGTCCAGGTCGGTGACCAGGGCGATGGCGGTGTAGCAGAGGGCGAGTTCGCGGGCCAGGACCGCCTCGGGGTGGCCGGTCATATTGACGATCGGCCAGCCCTGGCGGGCGTAGGAGCGGGACTCGGCGCGGGTGGAGAAGCGCGGGCCCTCGATGACGACCATCGCCCCGCCGTCGACGACGCCCGTCACGCCGCTGTCCGCCGCGGTCTTCAGGACGGTCTCGCGGCCCGCCGAGCAGTAGGGGTCGGCGAAGGGGACGTGGACGGCGCCCTGGTCGAAGTACGTCTGGATCCGCCCGTGGGTACGGTCCACCAGCTGGTCGGGGATCAGGATCCGGCCCGGCCCGTAGTCCGGGCGCAGCGAGCCCACGGCGCACGGGGCGAGCACCTGCCGTACGCCCACCGAGCGCAGCGCCCACAGGTTGGCGCGGTAGTTGATGCGGTGCGGCGGGAAGGCGTGGTTCTCGCCGTGCCGAGGCAGGAAGGCGACGGTCCGGCCCGCCACCTCGGCGATCATCAGCGGGCTGGAGGGGTCGCCGTACGGCGTGCTCACCGGCACCTCGCGGGCGCCCTGCACCAGGGAGTAGAAGCCGCTGCCGCCGATGACGCCGATCTCGGCCCGGACGGATTCGGCTGTCTGGCGTGCGGGTTCCGCTGTCTGGTGTTCGGGTTCGGCTGCCTGGCGTGCAGGATCGGTTGCCTGGCTCATACGTGGTTCTCCTGGTGTCGAGCGAGAGCTGGGGAGGTCGGTCGTTCCGCTGCCGTGCCGGGCGTCTGGCGCCGCTGCTCGCGGAACGCGGCCGTCATGACGGCGAAGACGGGCTGACGGGTCCCTGACTGCTGGGTCCCCGACTGCCAGACGGGCTGCTGGGCTGCGGGGTCCCTGGCGGCCGGGCGGCGGGCCGCTTGGGCGAGGACGTCACAGGTCCACCCCGTCGAAGGAGTCCGTCGTGGGGTGGCCCTGGACGGTCGTCGCCGCGCCGTCCGGGCGCTGCACGCCCAGCGTGCGCCAGCCGGCCGCCCGCGCCGCGTCCAGCTCCGGCTCGCTGTCCGAGCAGAACAGGGTCTCGGCGGGCTCGGCCGCCGCCTGCTTCGCGATCGACTCGTACGAGGCGGGATCCGCCTTGGGGCCGGGATCGCGGGTGTCGAAGTGGCCGGAGAAGAAGGGCAGCAGGTCACCGCTGCCGGTGTGCCGGAACCAGTCCTTCTGGGCGAGGACCGAGCCGGAGGAGAAGACGTACAGCGTCGCCCCCTGCTCCGTCCACCGCTTCAGGGCGGGCAGGACGTCGTCGTAGACGTGCGAGACGAGCTCGCCCGAGGCGTAGCCGTCCTGCCAGATCAGCCCTTGCAGGGACTTGAGCGAGGGCTCCTTGACATCGGCGTCGATCCAGCCGCGCAGGGCGTCCGCCAGCGCGTCGGCGGTCGCGTCGGGGTCGCCGACGCGCGCGCGGATCTCGGCGGCGATCTCGGCGACCTCGGGGAGCGGCTTGCGCAGCCAGGTCTCCAGCCGCTGGCGGGAGTACGGGAAGAGGTGGTCCCGTACGTACGACAGCGAGCTGGTCGTGCCCTCGATGTCCAGGACGACGGTACGGATCACCGCTCAGCCTGGATCTGGTCGAGCGTCGGGAACCTGGAGGCGACGGACTCCGGCATGAAGTCGCCGACCCAGCCGTCCTCCTTCTGGAAGAAGCGGACCGCGGTGAACTCGGGGACGCTGCCCATGTCGAACCAGTGCACCGTGCCCGCGGGCACCGACAGCAGGTCGCCGGCCTCGCAGACGACGGCGTGGATGCGGTCGTCGATGTGGAGGTAGAAGCAGCCACGGCCGGCCGGGAAGAAGCGGACCTCGTCCTCGGCGTGGCGGTGCTCCTCCAGGAAGCGGCTGCGGGCGGCGTGCGCCTTCTCGGGCCACTCCGGGTCGTCGGGGGCCGGGCGCATCTGGACGACGTCGATGAAGCGGTAGTCGTTGGAGGCGCTGACCGCGTCGATCTCGGTGCGGTACGCGGCGAGGATCTCCTCTTGGCCGGCGTCCTCGGCGAGGCCGCGGTCGGTGCTCCAGCGCTCGTAGTGAATGCCGGCCTCGCCCAGGAACTTGGCGATCTCGGCCGGGTCCTCGGTGCTCAACAGGGTGCTGTTCGGGTCGTCTACCGGCATGGTGCGCAGCAGCGTCATGGGGTCCGGTCCTCTCGGCAGGTCGGCGGGGCGGCGGGATGGCTGGGCGGTGGGATGGCTGGGCGGTGGGATGGCTGGGCGGTGGGATGGCTGGGCGGCGGGATGGCTGGGCGGTGGGATGGCTGGGCGGTGGTGGGGGGTTCGGCGGGCTTCAGGGGCTACGGCGGGGTGTCGGCAGGCTCAGCGAGTCGGATCAGCTCGGGTCAGGGTCAGCTCCGGTCACGCCAGGCCAGGTCAACTCGGTCAGGTCAGGTCAGGTCAGGTCAGGTCAGGTCAGGCAAGCGTGCGTCCCGCGCCTCCTCAGCCGTGCTGCTGGGTCAGCAGCAGCAACTGGCAGATGCCTTCCAGGCATTCGAGGCGGTTGCGGGCCGCCTCCAGGGTCGGGCCCCAGACGGTCGCGCCGTGGTGGGCGATCAGCAGCACGGGCACAGGCGCGTCGCCCGCCGCGCCGAGGGCGCTGTAGTGGGCCTCCACGTCCGCGCCGATCCGCGGCACGTCGGGCCAGTTGGGGAAGACCGGGACGGTGACGGACGAGGGGTCCGCGAGGCCGAAGCCCTTGATCAGCTCGAAGTCCTCGATGCGCACGGAGCTCTCGCCGCGCCGGGCGGCGAGGGAGGCCACGGCGGTGGCATATGGCGCGTGGGCGTGGATGACCGCCTCGCAGTCGCGGGCCGACCGGTACAGCGCCGTGTGGATGGACGTCTCCGCGGAGGGCCGCGGTCCGCCGGTGCGCAGCGGCTTCGCCGTGGCGAGGTCCACCGGCACGATGTCCTCGTCGGCGAGCTCGCCCTTGGAGCGGCCGCTCGCGGTCACCAGGACCACGCTCGCGTCGTCGGCGGAGCGGACGGAGAGGTTGCCCGAGGTGCCCTCCATCCAGCCGCGGCGGTAGAGCGCGCGCGACATGGTCACCAGGTCCGGCGTCAAGGCCGTCCGGGCCTCCTGATCGATTGTGATTGCCACCGTGGGCCACTCCTCAGGATTCGGCGTGATGAAGGCGGCCGGAACGCTCCTGAACGGTTCGGCCGCCGTCGGTCGCATGCAAGATCCTCGCAGTCGCCACTCAGACATTTACCAGGAATCGGCACACGCCGCACTGGCCAGTTGGTGCCATGGCCGTTATGGCCACCATCGGCCAGGTGGATAGGGGGTGGCGCGGTAGGCCAGGCTTGACACTGTTCGCGAGGGAACTACATGATTCAAGCTGTGGAACTGTCGGCGCAAATGGGGGTCGCGAATCCGTCTATTGCCGGAGCGCACCGACCCGCAAGGGAAAAGCGCTCCACGCATGGAAAGGGATAATGTTGACTGCCGTACCCCTGGTACAGGGATTCGCCGTCGGAGCCGGCCTGATCATTGCGATCGGCGCCCAGAATGCGTTCGTCATCCGTCATGGGCTGATGCGCAAGCACGTCCTGGCGGTGGCCGGCGTCAGCGCCATCTGCGACATCACGCTGATCGCGATCGGCGTGGCCGGTGTGGGCACGGCCATCGCGGCCAGCTCGACCGTCACCGCGATCGCCACCTGGGGCGGTGCCCTGTTCCTGCTCTTCTACGGCGTCAAGGCGTTCCGCTCGGCCGCCCAGGTGAAAAGCATGGACGTGGAGGCAAGTGCTCCGGTCGGCACTCTCCGATCCACCGCAATTGCCGCTCTCGCGCTCAGCCTGCTGAACCCGCACGTATATCTCGACACCGTCGTACTCGTCGGAAGCGTCGGCTCTCATTACATCGGTTTCGAGCGTTTCGCTTTCGGAATCGGAGCCATGATCGCATCGGCGACCTGGTTCTTCAGTCTCGCTTACGGCGCCACTCTGCTGGCTCCGTATTTCAAGAAGCCATTGGCCTGGAAAATCCTGGACATCGCCGTCGGCTGCATGATGTGGGCGGTCGCCGCCGGGCTTCTCGTCTCCTACTTCAATAAATAATCCGCTGCCATTAAGGAGCCGTCCCTCTTGTCTCGGATTCTGATAGTCCAGAACAGCGCCACCGCGTCGGAGGGAGACATCGGCTCGGCGTTAGACGAGGCCGGAGTCGGATACGACGTCGTCTACGCGCTGAAGGACCCCGTGCCCGTCCGGCTGCTCGAGCACGACGCCGTCATCGTCCTGGGAGGCGGGCAGCACGCGGCCGACGACGACCTCCACCCGTATCTGGCCCGGGAGAAGGAGTTGCTGCGCAGCGCGGTGGAGCGCGGGCAGCCCTGTCTGGGGATCTGTCTGGGGGCGCAGGTCCTGGCTCATGCCATGGGCGCCGTCATTCACCGCGGCGCCCGGGTAAATTTCGGATTCCAGCCCGTACGTTTGACCGAAGCGGGCACGCGTGACCCTCTCTTCTCCGGGCTGCCGGAGAAACAGCACATGTTCCAGTGGCACGCCGACTCCTTCGAACTCCCCTCAGGGGCCGAGTCCTTGGCGTACTCGGAATCCGGCGCGGCTCATCAGGCGTTCCGTATCGGCGAACGCGGCTACGGCGTGCAGTATCACGTCGAAGTCGACGACCGGCTGCTTCAGGCGTGGCTGGGCTCGGCCGCGGACGCGCCCCCCGGGGAGGCGGTGGACGCGGCGGTCGTCGCCGCGGCCAGGGACGACGTGCCGCTGCACTACCCCGCCTACCGGCGGAACGTGCGCACGCTGATCGAGAACTTCCTCTCTCTGTAGGGTGCGTGAAGAGCCGGGGGAACCGGGGGGAGACACGGGGAGCATGGCGGGGAATCCAGCCGCGTCGCTGATCGAGGGCCGCAGCGCCCGCGGCATCGCCGAGAGCGTCGAGGCCGCCGTGGCCGCGGACCTGATGCCGGCGGGGACGGTGCTGCCGCCCGTACGGCAGCTCTCCGCCGACTTGGGCGTGAACGCCAACACCGTCGCCTCCGCCTACCGGCTGCTGCGCGAGCGCGGCGTCATAGAGACCGGCGGCAGACGGGGCAGCCGCATACGGCCGAGATCCCTGCCGTCGCGGCGAACACCCGCCGCGCCGCACCACACCTCGACGCCCGCCGCGCCGCCGCCCGCCGCGCCGCCGCCCGCCGGGCCGCGGGACCTGAGGGAGCTGCGGGACCTGTCGACTGGGTGCCCCGACCCGGCGCTGCTGCCCTCCCTGGAGGACGCGGCGGCGCGCGCGGCGGACGGGAGCGGCGGCGAGGATTCCGCAGCGTCGGCGGTGCGGCCCACTATGGCCGCGGACGGGGTGCCGTGCGAGGCGATGGCCGTCGTGTCGGGCACCCTGGACGGCGTGGAGCGGGCGCTCGCCGGGCAGTTGAGGCCCGGGGACCGCGTGGCCGTGGAGGACCCGGGCTGGCCGCAGCTGTTCGACCTGCTGGGCGCGATGGGGCTCGTGGCCGTGCCGCTCCGCGTGGACGCGCAGGGCCCGTCCCCGCAGGACCTGGCGGAGGCGCTCGACGCGGGGGCCCGCGCGGTGGCGGTGACCAGCCGAGCGCAGAACCCCACCGGCGCCTCGATCTCCGAGGCGCGCGCGAAGGAGCTGCGGGCGGTGCTGGCCGAGCACCCCGGGGTCATGCTGCTGGAGGACGACTACGCCGCCGGGCTCGTCGACGATCCGCTGCACACGCTGGCCGGGGCCACCGACCGCTGGATCCACGTCCGTTCGGTGTCCAAGGCGCTCGGCCCCGATCTGCGGCTGGCCGTCCTGGCGGGCGACCCGGGCACGGTCGAGCGCGTCCGGGCACGGCAGCTGGCAACCGGGACGGACGTCAGCCCGCTGCTGCAACGGGCGGTGGCGGAGCTGTACGGGGATCCGGCTGCGAGGGCCGGCGTACGGGAGGCGGCGGCGCGGTACGCCGAGCGCCGGCGGGCACTGGTGGCGGCGCTCGCGGAGCGGGGCGTACGGGCGATGGAGGGGTCCGGGCTGAACGTCTGGGTCCCGGTGGCCGACGAGTCGGCTGCGTTCGGGGCGCTGCTGGTGGGCCGGTGGGTGGTCGCGCCGGGCGCGCGCTTCCGGCTGCGGAGCGGGGCGGCGGTGCGGGTGACGGTGGCGACGGTGGGGGTGGGGGAGGTTGGTGCGTTGGCGGAGGGGGTTGCTCGCGCGGTGTCGTCGTCGTTCGGGAGCCCGGTGGTCTGAAGCGGGGGTCCTCACTCGCCGGACGGGCTCTGTCCTCAAGCGCCGGACGGGCTTGATGTGCGCGCGGCCCCGCTGGAGGTTCGTCCTCAAACGCCGGACGGGCTTGTTCTGTCCTCAATCGCCGGACGGGCTGAATATGCCGCCCCACGCGATGTGCGTCCTCAAACGCCGGACGGGCTGAGTGCGCCGCCCCCGCTCGAGATGCGTCCTCAAACGCCGGACGGGCTGGAATTGCCCGCCGGACAGGCTGGCCGTACCCGCCGGGCGGGCTCTGTCCTCAAACGCCGGACGGGCTGGAATTGCCCGCCGGGCGGGCTGGCCGTAGCCGCCGGACGGGAGGGATGTGCCGCCCCGCTGGGCGACGTACCCTCCCGGCGTCGAGGCCATCGCCCCGACGCCGGAAAGGCAGCAGGTCAGTCCCTGGGCTGGTCGCGTAGGCGGCGGAGTTGTTGGCGGGAGGCCGACGCGTCGTTGAAGGCGTTCCGGGCCGCCAGGCGCTTCGCGATGCGTTCGCGTTGCTCGGGCGGGCGGTGGTCGTCGTACTTGAACTTCGCCGCGACCGACGTCAGGCGGATCCGCACGCCCCGGATCACCGAGAGCTGACGGCCGTAGGGCGGCTCCCCCGCCAGCACGGGAGCGTGGCCGCCCTCGGGCTGGTGGTGGGCGAGTTGGCGGGTCAGCAGCTCCGCCTTCTGGGCCGGGTCGTCGACGATCTCCGCCTCGCCGATCAGCTGCACCGCGCTGTAGTACGTCGTCGGCACGCCGCTCTCCGTCGGCTCGCCGTCCTTGGCGCGCCAGCCGGAGGGGACGTATGTGTAGTCGTCGGCGACGCTGATCAGCACCGTGGAGGACGCCTCCAGCGCCTTCCAGACGGGGTTGGCCCGGGCGAAGTGCAGCAGGACCGTGTCGCCTTCGAGAAGGAAGTGGCTGGGCAGGACGACCGGCGGGCTGCCCGGCGCGCCGCTGACGCTGAAGTGCCCGAAGTCCCGCCCCTCCGCCAGCCATTGGCGCCACTCGCCGTCGTCGAACGCGGCGTCCCAGGGGTGGATCAGCATGCGACCGGCTCGCTCGACGTGCTCGTCACCAGTCGCACCGCCGTCCGCACCTCGGGGCTGGCCTCGCGGAACCCGGCGACCAGGGCCGCGCCCGCGCGCTCCAGCGCCGCGTCGTCCATCGCGCCGAGGCCGTCCAGGATGAACAGCGCGCGGGTGGTCTTCTCGGTGAGCTGCGTACGGGTGCACTGGCGCCAGTTCCAGCGGCGGCAGGTGACGCCCAGGTCGTCGCGCCAGACCACTTCGCCGGCGTCCGGCGACTCCACGACCGCCTCGCCCTTCGCGGTGGTGTCGAAGGTCTCCTCGCCGGTGGCGCGGACCAGCCGGGCGGGGCCCTGGTAGTGGTCGAGGTCCTCGCCGCCCAGCGGGACGACGTGGGCGATGGAGACCGCGTTGTAGATGTCGGTGAGCCGGTTGATGCGGGGCAGCCCGTCGCCGAGCCTGCGCAGCAGGGCGTCCGCGCTGGGGCGGGTGCGCTGGGGCTTCATCCCGGCGGCCTTGAACGCCTCCCGCCAGGCCGCGATATGCGGGTGATCCTCGAGCGGGGTGTCCGCGAAGCGCTCCCGGGCCACGCGCTCGGCGTCGGCCAGCAGCCGCTCGCTGATCTCGTCGCTGGGGCCGGGGCGCAGCCCCTCGGCGACGACGAGCAGCGCGCGGTAGTCGGGCCGCAGCTCGTTGATCTCGGGGGCGATCGTCGCTTGAGCGAGCCAGGCTTCGGGGCTGAGAGCGGGAGACACGTCACTCCTGGTGATGGTGGGGCAGCTGCTCAGTCACTGTATCGAACGGTCCTGAACGGCCCGGGGGCCGATCAGGGGTGTACGGGACTGGCCGCAGCGGGGTGATCAGTAGGTGAAGACGCCTGTGGTGCGGGTGCGTTGGTTGGTTCCGTAGTTCACGATCGCGCCCGAGTCGGCCGGCGAAGCCCGTACGTCCGTGCCCGCGTATCCGGCCGGCGTGACGAACAGGCCCCAGGCGGCGATCCAGTCCTGGACCTCGGCCGTCCGCGGGTCCACGACCTGCTCGGCGCGGGGCGTGACCCGCTCCTGCACGATGTAGTGGTCCTTCAGGCCCTCGCGCAGGGCGTTCTCCCACTGGCGCGGGCTCAGCTCCCAGCCGGGCTGGATGCCGGCGCCGCCGAAGTCGCGCAGCGGCTTGGCGATGAGCCGGGTGCGGTTCTCCACGCAGTGGTCGATCAGGTCGACGGTCCGGCCGCCGGCCTGGGCGGGGCCGTCGGCGAGCAGCCGGGTCCAGGGCAGCAGCCGGTCGACGGCCTGCCGTTCCGCTTCGGTGAGGACGGCTCGGTGCTCGGGGTCGGAGAGCAGGGACAGGGCGCCCTTGTTGGAGTAGAGGGAGCTGTCCATGGGCGTCCACAGGACCGCCCGGCCCTCCTCGTGCGCCCGGAAGACCAGCTCTGCCTGGCGGGCGGCCCGGGGGTCCGCGCAGACGTCGTCGACCGTGAAGAACCGGAAGACGGCGTCGACGGGCCGGCCCGCCGCCGTCAGTCCGGCCGGGGTCTCGGCGATGTCGTCGAGCTCGGCGAGGGTGATCGGCAGGCCGAGCCGGTGCAGCATCTCCTGGAACGCCAGCAGCAGATGGCCGAAGCGGGCGAGCCCGCCGGGTGCGCAGATCAGCGCGACGGCGGGGGTGCGCTCCCCGGCGACGGGCCGGCAGGCGGTGTGCAGCGCGCGGACGATCTCCTCGCCGGTGTGGACGTAGTCGAGGCCGTGGCGGCGCGCGAACGCGCCGAACGGCTCGGTGTCCAGCAGGGAGCGCTGCATCTCGGCCCGGTCCGTGCCGCCCAGGTCGCTCGCGACGTTGAACTCCAGCAGCTTGAAGTCCTCTCCGTCGTGGTAGAGGTCGGCCCGGCCGTAGCGGACGGGCTCGGCGGCGGCGAACCGGCGCAGCACCGCGGCCTTGTCGGGTTCGATGCCGAGCCGCGCGCAGTAGTGCTCCAGGTCTCCGCCGTAGGCGCGGAAGGGCAGCGAGCCGAGGGCGCCGAAGACGGTCTCGACGTCGTGCGCGGCTGCGGCGAGCTCCGCCCGCGGCACGAACAGGGGCCGGGCCAGCATCCGCGGGCCCCAGCACTCCTGGAAGGCGCGCGGGAACCGGGTGCGGGCGACCACGTCCCGCAGGGCGCTGCCCTTGGACCGGCACTCCTGAAGGTAGGCGTCGGTGACGTTCATCGGGTCGCCGTCCCCTCGGCCGCCAGCCGCCAGAAGGGCGCCGTGGCGACGAACGGCCGTGCCAGGTACGGGACGTGCGGGAAGGGCATGTCTGATTCCTCGTCGTCGCTGCTGATGACCACGCGCACGCCGAGCGAGCGCAGCCGGCCGGCGAGCCGGTCGGCCTGCCGCCGTGCGGGCTCCGGCGGCCGGATGAGGCATACGGCCGCCGCCGATCCGAGGATGTCGCCGGCGCCGCCGTGCAGCGCCGAGTCGAGGGCCGCGTCGAGGCAGACGCCCTCGGCCCAGCGGTGTGCGCGACGGTGGAGGGCCGCCGCGGCCTCGGCGGCGCTGTGGGCGTCGAGCCCGCCGCCCACGACCGCCACCGGGGCGGGCCGGCCCTGGGTCAGGGCCTGTCCGGCGAGCGGGGAGAGCGGCAGGTCCAGGGTGCGGCGCAGCGCGTCGGGGACCGCGCTCAGCCCGGACGTCAGCTCGTCCGCCGTGTCCTGGCCCAGGGTCGCGGCGATCAGCTGTGCCAGCACGGTCAGTTCGGCGGCGCGGGTGACGGCCCGCGCGCCCTGGCCGGGGTGGCTGCTCCCGCCCGGCCCTCCCCCGCTCCGGCCGCCGCGGCCGCCCTGCCCGCCCTCGACGACGTACGCGGCAGAGTCCAGGAGCCGTCCCGGCAGCTCCCCCGCGTCGCCGGGGCTGACCAGCACCAGCTGGTCGTCGGCGTGCAGCGGCTCTCCCGCGTGCAGGGAGTCCGCGTGCAGGGAGTCCGCGTGCAGGGAGTGCGCGGGCAGCACGGCGGGCCGGATCCGGCCGCCGCTGAGCAGCCGCGCCCAGGCCGCGGCGGTGCGGCAGGAGTGCAGCGAGAGCCCGGCGCCCGCCAGGACGATCGGGCGGGACGCGTCCAGGGCGGGCGCCTCGTCGTGCTTGAGCAGCTCGGTGACCGCGTCCGCCTGGGCGTGCACGGCGCGGGCGAGTCCGTTGTCGGCCCCGCCCGCGGCGCCCGCGTCCCCCGCCGCCAGGCCCGCGTAACGGGCTCGGTTGGCGGGGAAGCTCCGCTGGTAGAGCGCGAGGTCGACCAGGGTCCCGCGCTTGTACCCGATGTCGCTCAGCACGCCCGTGTAGGTGTATCCGGCGTTGCCGAACAGCCGTCTGGAGCGGGTGTTGTCCGAGGTGATGACGGCCAGGACCCCGGTGAGCCCGGCCTCCTCGGCGTGCCGGGTCAGCCAGCGGCTCAGCGCGGTGCCCACGCCGACGCCCTGGGACCGGGGATCCACGTACACGGAGATCTCGGCGCTGGCCCGGTAGCCGCCGCGGGCGGCGAACTGGCTGAGGGAGCCGTAGCCGACGACCTTGCCGTCGGCCTCGGCCGCGACCGCCGGATACCGCTCGTCGTGGCCGTCCAGCCAGTGCCGCATCTGGGCGGGCGTCTTCTCCTGGGTGTCGAGCGTGGCGGTGGACCAGCGCACGGCGTGGTTGTAGATCTCCAGCACTGCGGCGAGATCCGCGGTCACCAGCCGGCGGATCACCAGGTGCTGTCTGCTCTCAGTCATCGCACAATCCGCAGTGGGGTCTGGGGCATGGGGGCGGGGCAGGGCGTGGGGCGGGCCCTGGTCGCAGGGGTCTAGTCCTTGTCGGAGCGGCGGTAGACGCCGACGCCCTCGGTGGTCGGGTAGACGGCCTGGACGTCGTAGTACTCGTCCAGGTGGCGGTGGAAGCCGGCGTACTGCGCCTCGTTGTTCGCGATCCGGCCGGCGAAGTAGCGGTTGTCCGTGAGGTTGTGGAGGAGCATGTTGTGCGCCAGCAGGACGCCGCCGGGGCGGATCGCGCGGCTGGTGGTCTGCATGATCGGCTCGTAGATCGCCTTGTCCCGCAGCAGCGGGTCCTCGGCGTCCTTGGGGCCCTCGGCGTCCAGGACGCAGAAGTCGACGCGGTCCAGGGTGCGGCCGAAGGCGATGGCGTCCTCGGTGACGTAGTCGACGCCCTTGTTGAGGCCGAGGGCCTCCAGGTTGTCCTTGGCGCGGCGCATCGTGTCGGTGTTGACGTCGATGAGCGTGGCGGCGCCGCCGGCGGCGATGATGCCGGGCATCGCCCAGACCGCCCAGTAGCCGTAGTAGGAGCCGGGGAAGACGGTGGTGCGGGGCTCCAGGATGTGGGCGAGGGCGAAGAGCAGCCGCGCCTCCTCCGGGAAGATGTACGTCTTGTGCGGTCCGTGCTGGAACGTGGCGGCGACGGCGCCGCACAGCGTCTCGAACTCGTCGGCGGGGTAGGCCGTCGAGCCGATCACCCCGGCGTCGCTGAGCTCCTCCAGGATGCGCTCGGCGTACGCCCACTCGTTGACCGGCAGCCGGGTGGAGAGGTTGAACTGGTCCTCGTTCAGGCCGGTCTCGGACAGCGGCGCGGCGCCCGAGCCGACCCAGGCACAGTAGTCGGCGCGGCTGAGCTCGCCGCGCCGGAAGGCGCGGTACTGCGGGTACCGCGAGAGCGCCTCGTCGATGAGTACGTGGGCCGGTCCGCCGAGGGAGACGTCCGTAGCGGTGAGGGTCACCTTGTGGTCCTTTCCTTGGGATCCTGCTGGATGGGCGAGCGTGCCGACGGGGGGGCTCTCCTCGGGCGCCGCGGGCGCGCGGCCGCGGCGGCCGATCACGGTGACGGCGACCGCGCAGGCGGCGAGCGCCCACCACAGTCCGGTCGCCGAGTGGTCGAGGAAGAGGGTCACCGTCAGCGGGGTCACGGCGTTGGCGAGGCCGATGAAGATCTGGTTGAAGGCGAGGAAGGAGCCGCGCCGGTGCTCCGGCGCGAGGGAGGTGAGCAGGAGGAGCAGCGAGTGCGAGGACATCAGCTCGCCGAGCGTGTAGACGGCCATGCCGACGACCAGCAGCCCGATCTGCGCGCCCGCGCCGAAGCCGCCCGCGACGCCGAGTGCGGCGAGCAGCGCGATGTGCAGCACGGCCCCGAGCGCCACGAGCCTTCTGGGCCGGTAGGGCTCGAGCCGGTAGGCGACGGGCACCTGGCACAGGGCGAGCAGCACGGTGTTCATCGCGAAGAGCACGCCGATCAGCCAGGGGCCGGTCTGCAGATGCCTCATCACGTACACCGGCATGGCGGACTCCACCGCGACGGCGATCGTCCACAGGCCCGCTCCGGCGGCGACCGCGGCGAGGAACCCGCGGTTCCGCCAGGGCTTGTCCGCGGCCAGGTCGCGCTCCGCGCGCTCGGGCGCGGCGGCTCTCCTCTCGCCCGCGAGCGGCAGATAGAGCAGGGCCGCGAGAGCGATGCAGAGGGCGTTGGCCGCGCCGACCAGGGCGAGGTCGTCCCCGTCGCCGGAGGCGGCGAACCCGGCGAGCATCGCGCCGCAGCCGAAGCCCGCGTTGAACATGGAGCGGGACAGGGCGAGCCAGCGCCCCTGCTGTCCCTCGCCGGCGAGCGTGCCCGCCAGCACGGGCGAGGCGGTCTGCTCGGTGCGCAGGCTCAGCGCGACGACCACGCTCAGCGCGACGAACTCCCAGAAGCCGCCCGCGACGAGGTACAGCCCGAACGCCCCGGCCCGCGCCGACGCCGCGCCGAACAGCACCCACTTGGGGCCGAACCGGTCGACGAGCCTGCCGATCAGCGGCAGCGCGGGCAGCGCGATCAGGGCGGCGACGGTCAGGCCCGCGCCGATGCGGGAGAGCGAGAAGCCGAGCTCGGCCTGGAAGAAGAGGAGCGAGAAGGGGTAGTAGGCGCCCGTGCCGACGGCGTTGACGAAGCACGCGGCGCCGAACCACCGCACGCCCTTCCCCCGGGGCAGCGAGGCGCCGAGCCCCTTCACCGGGGAGCGCCGGCCGGCTCGTCCGCGCGGGCCGCCGACGCGCGGACCCGGGCCGTGAGCTGGAGCAGCGCCGTGTCGGCCCAGCGGGCGGCCTCGGCCGGGGTGTCGGCGCGTACGACGAGATGGCCGAGGACGTCGGCGTTGCTCTGGGCGCGCTGGACGCGGTCGCCGGGCCGGGCGTAGACGTCCAGGTCGCAGACTCCGGGCAGCCGGTGGACGAGTTCGGCGCCGTCGACGGCGACGAGCTCGCCGCCGTCGGCGGCCGTCAGATAGCGGGAGGCGGCGGCAGCCTGCGCGGTGGCCGTCAGCTCGGGCGCCAGCCCGGCGTGCATCCGGACGACCTCGCGCTGGAGGTCGATCCCGGTGGCCTCCTTGATGTTCCGGCCGACCTGGGCGCCGCCCATGCGGGCGTTGACCTCGATCAGCTTGGGTCCCTCGGCGGTCGTCTTGATCTCGACGTGGGCGGCGCCGAAGTCGTGTCCGATGGCGTCGAGCGCGGCCAGCGCGACCTCGGTCGCCTGTTCCTGCACGGCGGGCGGGAGTTGGGAGGGGAAGGTCTCGCCGGTCTCGACGAAGGCCGGGTGCGGGCCGAGGGTCTTGTCGGTGAGGCCGAGGACCCGGCGGCCGGCCGCGGTGGCGACGACCTCCACGCTGACCTCGTAGCCGGTCAGATACTCCTCGATCAGGACGCCCGCGGGCCGCGGCAGGCCGCGCAGATCGGTGGGGGCCGCGCTCAGCACGTCGTAGTGCGCGGCGACCTCCTCTTCCGTACGGCACAGGCGCACCCCGATGCTGGCCGCCTCCGTCATCGGCTTGACCACGCACGGGAAGCCGACCTCGCGGGCGAAGGCGAGGGCCTCCTCGCGGGTCACCGCCTGGGAGAAGCGCGGCGCGGGGACGCCGGCGCGGGCGCAGATCTCGCGGGTGCGGAGCTTGTTGCGGGCGGCGTGGGCGGCCTCGGGCGCGAGGCCGGGCAGCCCGAAGGCGTGGGCGACCTCGGCGACGACGGCGACGTAGTAGTCGATGACCGCCAGCACGCCGCAGAGCTCGCCCCGGTCCTGGTACTCCTGGAGGGCCTTGCGGACCGCCTCGCTGTCGCGGGTGTCGGCGTGGACGATCTCGTGGACGGCGCCGTCGATCACGGCGCGGGAGGCGTCGCAGACCGCGTACCGGCTGAGGTCGTCGGTGACCAGGACCGGACGGAAGCCGAGTTCCCTGGCGAGGACGAGCGGCTTCAGCCCGTACGATCCGCGCCCTGTCTCCACGATGGCGAGCGTGGTCCGGTCAGTCATGGGGAGTCTCCTCCGGCTGCAGGCGCAGCACGTACGCGAATTGGTCTTCGGCCGCGCAGCCGCGGGAGAGCTTGGCCTCCTCGCTGCCCAGGCCGTAGTGGATGGCGGTGACGCCGTGCTCGGCGGCCTTGTCCACGGGGAAGTAGTAGAGAGTCTCGAAGTAGAGGGCGAGGCGCTGCTGGTAGGCGTAGTCGAAGCCGGCCTGCCGGGCGTACCAGTGGTCGCGGAAGCGCAGCAGAGTGCCGAAGCCGCGGATCTCGCCGTCGCCGACCGCGAGCGTCACCAGGGCGTCGTCGCCGAAGTTGGCGGCCGTCTCGCGCAGGACCTCCTCGGTCTGCGCGGCCTTCCAGGCGATGCCGTACTTGGCCATCAGCTGCTCCTCGAGCAGGCCGAGGCGCGGGATCAGCTCGGGGCGCAGCGGCTCCAGCCGCATCTCGACGCCGGCCTCGGCGATCTTGCGGCGCTCGGTGCGGACTCTGCGGCGGCGCTTGGCGGAGAGCCGCAGGAGGTAGCCCTCGAAGCCCTCGGGCGTCAGCGGCAGCGAGCTGTAGCGGCCGGAGAGGTGCGAGCGGTAGCCGCGCGCGGCGAGGATCTCGCGCAGCAGCTCGTCGCCGCCCTCGACGAAGGGGAAGGCGACGGAGGCCGCGCCGTGCTCGGCGGCGATCTCCTCGGCGCGGGCGACCAGCCGCTCGGCGGCGGCGCGGCCTGCGGCGGGCGCGCGCAGCACACGGCTGCGGCCCATGTGCCTGCCGCCGCACACCAGGCTCGGGAGCAGGGCCTGGGCGGGCGTCCCGGGCAGCGCGGCGAGCAGCTCGGCCGCGCCGTCGCGCTCGGCCTCCGCGCTGAACTGGAGCAGGGTGTCGGGGCGGCCGAGGACCCACGGGGACTCCTCGGTGGCGAGCGCGGTCGCCAGGGCGGCGTCGGGCCCCCCGGCCCGCGCCGCCCGCTCCCCGTCCGGCTCGCACAGCGCGAGATAGCGCATCGGGGCGCCGGCGGTCTGCTGGGCGACCCGCAGCCAGTCGCCCCCGAGGAAGAGGTCCTCGGAGCGCAGCAGGTCTTCCCAGCCGAGCGCGAGCACGTCGTCCACTCGGGTCGTCTCGCGCAGGACGTGCTCCACAGTCATGAAGAGGATCTTTCTGTCCGCGGCCCGGCCCGGTCCACCGCTCCGGCTGGCCGTCTGCTGCCGCGTCCGCACGCGGCCAGCCCTCTCGCCGTCGCCGTGCGGGGGACGGCTGGTGAACTTGCCGGTGAGCACAGGGCGTACGAGAGGCGTCCGACGCGGCGCCGCGAACGGCGGGCGCACGGACCGAGGAGGAGAGCCACGCATATGGCCGCGCATCGTCTGACGGGTCGACAGGACACCTTGTTCGTCTATGGATCCCTGACCTTCCCCGAGGTCCTCGACGCGGTGCTGGGCCGGGTGCCGGAGCACCGTGCGGCCTCCGCGGCGGGCTGGCGGAACGCGCCGCTGCGCGAGAGGCCCTTCCCGGGGCTGGTGCCCGGCGACGGCGTCGTCGCCGGTCTGGTGCTCAGCGGCCTGTCCGAGCGGGAGTGGCGCGTCGCCGACGACTTCGAGGGTCCGTTCTACGATCTGCTGCCCCTCGCGCTCGTGTCCGGCGGGTCCGCCTCGGCGTATGTGTGCGCCGCGGACGATCTGGTGCTGCCCGGCGACTGGGACCGCGAGCGCTTCGCCGCCCAGGAGCTGGAGGGCTATCTGGCGCGGTGCGCCGCGTTCCGCGCCGGGGCGTTCAGATGAGGCCGTGGTCCTGGAACTCGGCGGCCACCTCGGGGAGGTCGAGCGCGCCCAGCGCGGTGAACATCCGGATGGTCTGCGTGGCCGAGGAGCGGGCCGACTCCCGGATCAGCGACTCGGGCAGCACCTCGGCGACCACCTGACGGGCGGCGTCCTCGGTGAAGCCGTAGCCCTTCAGCTCGGCGCGCAGGGCGTCGGTGTCGGGCCGCAGGAAGGCGTGGATCAGCTGCGGGACCATCAGCGCGGCGATGCGCCGCTCGGCGGGGCCGAGCTGGCCCCAGAGGTACTTGAGGAAGATCGCGAAGTAGGTGTGGTGCCGGCCCTCGTCCAGCGCGTGGTCCCGCAGCACCTCGCGGACCGCGGGGACGACGTCGCCGTCCTGCGGCAGCTCCATCAGGCTGCCCGATATCAGGGTCTCGGAGACGATGACGAAGACGAGCTCCATCAGATCGCGTCGCCCGGGGCCCGCCGCCTCCTGGAGTTCTTGCAGCCTGCGCAGGAAGTACGGCAGTTCGGGCAGCCGCGGCTGGATGCCGGTGCGCCTGCGGACCTGGCGCAGCAGGTCCATGGAGAACAGGGCGTGGTAGGCCTCGTCGCAGTACACCTTGTACGCGTCGAACCGCATGTCCTCGGGGACGGCCACGCCGATCGTGCCCTGGGCGATGCCCAGGGCGGTCCTGTTCACCACGAGGTGCTCGAGCTTCATGGTGAAGTCGAGGTAGCGGTAGAGGTGTTGGATCAGCACCTCGTCGTAGAGGTCGGGCCGCAGGTCCTGGATGTACTTGTGCCGGGCCAGCGGGACCAGCTCGGGCGAGAAGTACGGCTGCGCCGCGTCGCCCTCGCGCAGCTGCCGGCGCTCGGTGGCGCGGACGCTGGCCCGCGCGTCCCAGGACCTGAACGGGCTGTTGTAGCCGGGGTCCTGAGGCGCTTCGCGGGCGTCGGCAGGGGGCTTCTCGGGCCCCTCGGGATCCTGCGACGGGGGTGAGGCCGAGTCGAGGATCATCTTCTTGGGACAGTACGAGAGGGCGCTACAGCCAACGAACAATCCAACAATTCCACACATATCATACTCTTTCGGGTGCCCGGGACCGCAGGCGGTACCGGTATGAGGACCGTCGAGTCGGTGAGGCGCGGCCGTGCGACGGCCGCCACAGGTAGCCGGATCAGACCTCGCGCACGGCGAAGACCGGGAGGGACAGCCGGTCCCGTCCCGCCAGAGCGGCGATCTCGAGGATCACCGCGCAGCCGGCCGCCGCCGCGCCGCACTGCTCCACGAGCTTCACGGCCGCCGCGGCGGTGCCGCCGGTCGCGAGCACGTCGTCCACGATCAGCACGCGCGCCCCCAAGGGCAGCGCGCTGTGCGCCAGTTCCATGGTGTCCGTGCCGTATTCGAGCGCGTACTCCACCGAGTGCACCGGAGGCGGCAGCTTGCCGGGCTTGCGCAGCGGGACGAACGGGAGGCCGGCGGCCTGCGCGACGGCCGTGCCCAGCAGGAAGCCGCGGGCCTCGATGCCCGCGACATGGTCGAACTCGCCCCTGAAGCGCGCGACCACGGCCCGCGCAAGGCGGTCGACCAGCCGGGGCTGGGCGTACACGGGCATCAGGTCCTGGAAGTCCACGCCCTCGACGGGGTGGTCGGGCACGAGCACGGTGTGCGCGGCGACCTGCGCGGCCAGGTCGTCGCGGGCCGGCTCCAGCACGCGGTGCTCGGTGACCACCGCGGCGACCAGCTCGCCGGGAGTGACGTCGAAGGCCGGGTTGTACGCCCGCGCGCCGGCCGGGGCCGTGCGGGTCCCGGCGACCGCGGTCACCTCCTCGGCGCTGCGCTCCTCGACGACGATGCCAGCGCCGGAGCCGAGGGTCTCGTCGACGGTGGACTCGGGCGCCACGACCACGACCGGGATGCCGTGGCGGGCGGCGGCGACCGCCAGCGAGTAGGTGCCGATCTTGTTGGCGACGTCGCCGTTGCGGGCGATGCGGTCCGCGCCGACCAGCACCACGTCGACCAGGCCGCGCTCCATCGCGAAGGCGGCCGCCGAGTCCACGCAGAGCCGGTACGGGACGTCCGCCTCGCCCAGCTCCCAGGCGGTGAGCCGGGAGCCCTGGAGCAGCGGCCGGGTCTCGTCGACCAGCACCTCCTCGATCCTGCCGCGCTCGGCGAGCTCGAGGATCGCGCCCAGCGCGGTGCCGCCAGCCGCGGTGGCGAGGCGGCCGGTGTTGCAGTGGGTCAGGGCGCGCAACGGCCGGTCGGGGCAGAGCTGTTCGACCAGGTCCGCCGCACGGCGGGCGGCGGCGGAGTTCGCCTCGGCGTCCTCGGCCAGGATCGCCTGGGCCTCGGCGAGGAGCGCGGCCGTGCCCTCGGGCAGCCGCTCCAGCACCCGGGCGACCGCCCAGGAGAGGTTGACGGCGGTGGGCCGGCAGGCCGCGATACGGGCGGCGTCCGCTTTCACCGCCTCCTGGGCCTTCTCGTCCAGGACGCCTTCTGCCAGAGTGCCTTCTGCGGGAGCGCCGGCGGACCGGGCGCCCGACGCGGGAGCGCTCTTCGCCGATTCGCCCTCCGCGAGGGCGGTCCGCGCGCCATGATGGAGCGCCGACAGCACCACGGCGAACGCGCCGGCGATGCCGATGGCGGGCGCGCCCCTGACCGCCAGAGTGCGGATCGCGTCGATGACGCCGTCCACGGTGGTCAGGCGCAGCGGGCTCTCCTGGTGCGGCAGCGAGCGCTGATCAGTGGTGACGATCTCTCCGCTGTTCCAGGAAATCGAGTACTTCAACTTTCCCCCTGATGAGCCGAGTCGTGAACCCGTCGCTGGCTTCCGGCCGTTGAGCCAATCACTGCTGAGCCCGCCGACTCAACGGCTGACCGGCGCCTGAGCCTGTCCGGCTGCGGTCACGGCACACCACGGCCAGCCCGTTTCAGAGGCGGTTGGGTGCCGTTCGGCCATCTACTGGAGGGGGGCATAAGGAACCCGCCAAGTTGTCTACACCGGTTGGACTTCCATCCGGGGAGTTGCATACTTATGCCGATTGCGTGATCACACGGTGTGCCGTGCGCCTGACCCCTCGTGATGTTGCCGAGAGGCCGGCGGCCGACGCTGGGGGCAGGGAGGGAACCGCGGCACGCGTATCGTCCGTCCGCACCGTTAGGGGAAGAAAGTGCACAAGACGACCGGCAGGCAACGTCTTTCCTGCCTCATACCGGACAGCTCGTCGCGCGACAGGTCCCGCTGTGTCCGCCGTCCGTCCGCGGACCTCGCCTGGCCCAGCGGCTCCACCGCCACACCGCCCCCGCCGATCAGCGAGAACGCGCTTCGCCGTCCGGGGGCTGCCACCGTCCGAGCAGTCCCAGCTCCATGGCGCGGATGCCGGCCTGGAAGCGGCTCTCGGCGCCCAGTTGCTCCATGACCTGACCGATCAGCCTGCGGAACGTGCGGGGTGAGACCCCCAGCGACCGGGCCATCGCGCTGTCGGTGCGTCCCTCGGAGAGCAGCTGCACAATGGCCAGCCCCCGCTCCGACAGCAGATGGCCCTCGGGCTCGGACTCAGAGGCGCGCACGGGCTGCGCGTCCAGCCAGCAGAACTCGAACACCTCGCGCAGCATCGGCACCAGCTCGGGTCCGCGCAGCTCGAGCGCCGCGGGCTCGCCGTCCGTTCCGTTGATCGAGGTGTAGGCGATCACATCGTCGATCACGATGAGCCGGAAGGGGAGGGACTGCGCCACCCGCACCTTGACGCCCGACTCGGCCAGCGCCTCCAGATGGGACCGCCCGTGCGGCACCCGCGTCATCGACGCGAGGTGTATCGAGCGCATCGCGACGCCTCGGTCCAGAGCGCGCTGATTGCGCGGCCGGCTGTCGGCGAGGTCCTCGGGCGACAGCGGTATCCCCGGGTGCATGCTCAGCACCTTGCGGCGGGCCCGGTAGGCGGCCCCTTCCAGGGCCGCCGAGATTGGCTCGTATCCGCGCAGCACCTTCCACTGCGGATGGTCGTCGTCGCCGGCGTGGAGCCGGTCGCTGAGCGCCTTGACGATCGAGGTGGTCGATCTCTGGAACTGGATCTGTCCGGCGAGCTGTTCCTGCTGTATCTCCAGCAGCCGCGCGTAGACGAGGTCGGAGGCGCCGGGGACCAGGGTCCGCGCGGACGGCTCCTTCTCGCCCTTCTCTCTGATCAGGCCGGCGGACAGCAGCCGGTCGACCACTTCTCCCGACTGGGCCTCCGATATCCCCAACTGCTCGGCGAGGTCGGCGCGGCAGAGTGGTCTGCCGGAGGTGAGGAGGACTTCCAGCGAGGAGAGCTCTCTGGCGCCGATGCGGTCGGACGCCGGCGGATCGCCGTGCCCCTCGCCTGTCGTCACGGTCCCTCCGACCATCTCTCCGCCCTCCTCCTCCGCAGGCGCGATTCTATCGATCCGCGCAGATCACAGCCCACGTCAGGGGCTGTTTCCGGTCCTGCGAAGACAGGCGGGAGGAGGGCGTTCGATCAGGACAGCGAGGCGGCGACGAGCAAGGCGAACGCGGCGACGATCAGCACCGTCCGCACGAGGTGCAGCCGGTTCCAGCGCCCCTCGAACGCGGCGCGCACCTCGCGGTCGGCCACGCGCGGGGAGGCGGACTCGGAGGCGGCGAGGGCGTTGTTGAGCGGGATGTTCCCGCCGACGGTGACGAGGTGGTTGAGCACACCGCAGACGAGCCCGGCGACGATCAGCCACATCTGCGTGTCGGAGCGGTCGTCGCCCGGGACGGCGAGGGAGACGGCCGGGAAGGCGACGAGCCCGAGGAAGACGAGCACGAACAGGGGGCGGGGCACCGTCTCGTTGATACGGCGCATCGCGGGCACGAACTGCTCGTCGGACAGCCGTGCGAGGGCGGGCATGATCCCGGTCTGGAAGATCAGCATGAAGCCCGCGTAGAGGCCGTTGCAGACGACGGCGAGGGCAAGAAGGGTGGCAGCCATGCCCACATCATGGCTGGAGGGAGCCCTGTTCGCAGCCGTGTTCGGTGGGACAGGCGGGACGGATGGGAAAGTGGCAAGTCGGGTTACGGAAACGGGGCGAACGGGCCGCGACGCTGGGCCCGAGCCGGGGCGAGTGGGACGAGCGGGGGCGGGCCGGGACGCGTTGTCCGCCCAGGCGCTGGACCACGGCGCCAGCCACGTGCGCCGGGTCCGCCCCGCCCGCCCCTCACTCCGGGCCCGCCCCGCCCGCCCCTGACTCCGGATCAGTCGCGCAGCCGCCGCGCCTGGTCTATCGCCTGAGCCAGCCGGCCCACCGCGCCGTCCTCCGTCGCGTCCGACAGCTTCCGCGCCCGCTCGGCCAGCTCGCGCAGTCCCGGCGCTCCCGGCAGCGTGCCGCCGCCCCGCAGCGACTGGGCGAAGTACGCCGCGCACGCCGTGACCTGGAGGCGCTTGGACCCGTCCTCCCACAGGTCGCCGTCGATCTCCCCCGCCTCCACCGAGCCGGTCCGCTCGTGCGGCGCCCGCGTCCTCGGGTCCAGCCAGCGCACCGTCGCCGTCGCGACATGGCCGCTCGCGCCCTCCCGCAGCCGTACCGCGTACAGCGCCGTCACCGTGTGCCCGGGCCCGACCTCGCCGCCGTCCACGCGGTCGTCGCGGAACTCCTCGTCCTCGACCGCGCGGTTCTCGTAGCCGATGAGCCGGAACTGCTCGACGGTCGAGCGGTCGAAGGCCACCTGCGCCTTGGCGTCCCTGGCGCGCAGTTCGATGTGCGCGGGCAGCTGCTCGACGAAGACCTTCCGCGCCTGCTCGCTGTCGGAGACGTACGTGGTGTGCCCGTCGCCCCGGTCGGCGAGTCGCTCCATCAGCGCGTCGCCGTACTCGCTGCCGACGCCGACCCCGAAGAGCGTGATGCCGAACTCGCGGCGGGCGTCCTCGATCCGCTCCAGGATCGCGTCCGCGTCCGTCTCACCGGTGTTGGCGAGCGCGTCGGAGAGCAGCACGACCCGGTTGGCCGCTCCGCGCCGACGGCCCTCGACCGCGGTGTCGTACCCGGTCCGCACGCCCGCCTCCACGTTGGTGGAGTCGCCGGGCTCCAGGGACTCGATCACCGAGTGGATCCGGTCGCGGCCCTCGTCGAGCCGAGTCATCGGCAGCCGGGTCTCGGCGTCGCCGCTGAACGTCACCAGGGCGATGGAGTCGTCGTCGCGCAGCTGGTCCGTGAGGGTCCCCAGCGACTCCTTGACCAGGTCGAGCCGGCCGGGCTCGGCCATGGAGCCGGAGACGTCGACGACGAAGGTGAGCGCCGCCGGGGGCCTCTCGCCCTTGCGGCCGGAGGGCTTGGTGGCCAGGCCGACCCGTACCAGGGACCAGCTCTCGCTCGCGCGCGCTCCGTCCACCGAGACCGAGAAGCCGTCGCCGTCCGGGCGCGGATAGTCCTGGCGGAAGCTGTTGACGAACTCCTCCGGCCGCACGTCCGCCGGGTCGGGCAGCCGGCCGTCCTCCAGCATGCGGCGCGCATAGCCGTACGAGGCGGTGTCCACGTCCAGCGCGAACGTCGACAGATAGTCGGGGGCCGGCCGGGACTCCTCGAAGTCGTCGCTCTTGCGCTCCCCTTCCTCCGCGCCCGTCCCGTCCGTCTGCCCGTCTCCGTCCACGGCCCTCGGCGCCCCTCCCCCGCCGTCCGGCACCATCGGCGGAGCCTGCCTCCCGCCGCGGCTGTCGCTCGTCTTCCCCGTCTGGCCGCCCGCCCCGCAGCCCGCGGTCAGCAGCACGCCCCCGGCCAGCACGGCGGCCAGCACTCCTCTGTACGCCCGCACACAGAGATTCATCTCGGCTCCCTGGATCGTCAGACTCTGTGTATGTGACGTCCCGGGCGGCCGGATGGAGCAGACGAAGGGATTGCGGATGGATCTCAATGCGGCAACGGCACGCGGGAGTTGCCCCGGTCTGCTGGGCAACTCCCGCGCTGGGGCCGATCGGCGCTCGGCCCTGACTCCAAGGGTGGCCCGGCGAGCCGCCTCCGCGGGGGCACTGGCAAGGACTCGCCAGTGCTGATCAGGCACTTGTCACATTGCGCAGTCATGTGCGTACATGGAGTTGCGTAATGCGGCTCGCAGGGGACGGGTCGCGTGAGGGCGGGGGTGATCAGCCGTGTCGGTGGTTCAGGGCTCCGTGCTCGGCCGCGAGGTCTCGCGATCGATCCTGCGCGAGGCGTCGCCGCAGAAGGTCCACGGAGCCGCGCAGGTGCGGGCCGCGCTCACGAGCGTGATCCGTTCGGCGCGCCATGAGCTGCTCAGCTTCGACGATCCGGCGGGCGCGCTGGGCCATGAGATCCCGGAGCCATTCCTGGAGTTCGCCGGGGCGTGCGTGCGGGCGGCGGGCGAGCAGGCCGCGACGGTCCGGCGGATCGCGCCCCGGCACGGGCTGACCCATATCACCGAGCCCTGGCTCTGCCCCGGCGGAGCGCGGGTGGCCGACTCCATCCCGTTCAAGATGGTCGTCGCCGACCGCGCGGTCGCCGTGGTCCCCCTCGACCTCGACCTGCACTACAACGGCGTGCAGCTGATCCGCGACCCCGTCGTCGTCCAGGCCCTGGTCCGCACCCACCGCTCGCTGTGGGAGCAGGCCGACGAGCTCAGCGGCCACGCCCGGCCCGGCGCGCTGCCCTCGCATCTGCGGCCGGTGCTGGAGGCGTTGCTGGCCGGGCTCACCGACGAGACGGCCGCCACGCGCCTCGGCATATCGGGGCGCACCTACAGCCGCCGCGTCGGCGAGCTGCTCACTGCCCTGGGCACGACGAGCCGCTTCCGCGCGGGAGCGGAAGCGGCTCGTCGTGGCTGGCTGTGACGGTCCGTCGGCGTCCGTGTCGGTCTCCGGGTCGGTCTCCGAGCGGGCGGTCTCGGGGGCGGCGGTCTCCGGGCGGGCGTCCGCGCCAGGCCTGGCGTCTGTGTCCAGCCGGGCGTCCCGTCCGATGCGGGACCTGACGGCCTAGGACACGATGTCCTTGCGGGAGAAGTGCCGGAAGGCCAGCGCGAACAGCACCAGGGCGTACGCCACCGAGACCGCCGCGCCCTTGACCATCCCGGTCCACTCCAGCTGCGGCTGGAGCGCGTCGATCCAGGCGAACTGCCAGTGCGCCGGCAGCACGTCCCGCCAGGACCCCAGCGCGGTCACGGCGTCCAGCACATTGCCGATGATCGTCAGGCCGACCGCCCCGCCGACCGCTCCCAGGGGTGCGTCGGTCTTGGTGGACAGCCAGAACGCCAGCCCGGCGGTGACCAGTTGGGAGACGAAGATGAAGGCGACGACCAGCGCGAGCCGGGGCAGCGTCTCGGCGGTGTCCAGCGATCCGCCGGTGGGCAGCTTCAGCGGCCCCCAGCCGTACGCCACGGTTCCGGCCGCCAGCCCGACCAGCGGCATCAGCACCATCGCCGCCGCGCTGAAGCCCAGCGCCACCGCGAGCTTGGACCACAGCAGCCGCGAGCGCGGCACGGGCGCGGCGAGCAGATAGCGCAGCGAGGACCAGTTGGCCTCCGAGGCCACGGTGTCGCCGTGGAACAGCGCGACCGGCACCACCAGCAGGAAGCCCGCGGAGACGAACAGGCAGGTGGCGGCGAAGTTCGCGCCTGACGCGGTGGCCGAGTCGATCAGGGTGATCCGGTCGTTGCCCCGGCCGTCCGGGGTGCCGCCGATCGCGAAGGCCGCGATCAGCACGAGCGGCAGCGCGGCCAGCACGCCGGCCATCACCAGCGTGCGCCGTCGCTTGAGCTGGCGGACCGCCTCGACGCGCAGCGGCAGGGTGTGCCGGGCCCGGTAGCCCGGGGCCGACTCGACGAGCGCGCTCATGCGGAGCCTCCGATCAGGGTGAGGAACGCGTCCTCCAGGCGGCGGTGCGGACCGACGCCCGTCAGCGGCACGTCCAGCCGGACGAGTTCGGCGATCATCGCGGTGGCGGTGGTCCCGTCCAGCCGGACGAGCAGTCCCTCGTCCGTACGGACCGCGGAGCCGATCCCGGGCAGCGCCGCGATCTTCTCGACGACCGGTTCCGGCACCTCCTGGGAGGTGGTGACGAGCAGGGTGTCGCTCTCGCCGGTGATCTCCGCGACCGGGCCCGCCTGCACCAGCCGGCCGCGATCCATGACCACGAGATGGGTGCAGGACTGCTCGACCTCCGACAGGAGGTGGCTGGAGACGATGACGGTCCGGCCTCCGGCCGCGTACCGGATCATCACGTCCCGCATCTCGCGGATCTGCGGCGGGTCGAGTCCGTTGGTCGGCTCGTCGAGGATCAGCAGATCCGGCATGCCGAGCATGGCCTGGGCGATGGCGAGCCGCTGCCGCATGCCCTGCGAGTAGGTGCGCACCGCGCGGGCGAGGGCGTCGCCGAGGCCGGCGATCTCCAGGGCCTCTTCGATGTGCGCGTCCTGCGCCGGGCGGCCGGTGGCCCGCCAGTACAGCTCGAGGTTCTCGCGCCCCGACAGGTGCGGGAGGAAGCCCGCGCCCTCGACGAACGCGCCGACCCGGGACAGGACGGGCGCGCCGGGCCTGATGGCGTGCCCGAAGACGCGGATCTCGCCCTCGTCGGGGCGGATGAGGCCCATCAGCATGCGCAAAGTCGTGGTCTTGCCGGCGCCGTTGGGTCCGAGCAGGCCGAGGACTTGGCCCTTCTCGACGCGGAAGGACAGCTCCCGCACGGCGTACCGGTCGGCGGACTTGGCGTACCGCTTGGTCAGCCCGGTGATCTGGAGCGGCGCCTCGGCGAGGTCCGGGTCGGGGGCGGGCGCGGCGGCCCGGCGGCGGGCGGTGAGCAGCAGCGCTGCGGCGATCGCCGCGCCGGCGGCCGGGAGGCCCCAGACCCACCAGGGCAGCGGGGCGGCCTGGGTCCGCACGGCGGGGGCGGTGGGCACCGCGAGTCCGCCCTGGAGGGAGACGGTGTACTCAGCGGGCTCGGCGGGGGACGCGTAGCCGAGGTCGGTCGCGGACAGGACCAGACGCAGCCGGTGTCCGGCGTCGACCTCGTGGTCGACGGCGGGCAGCGTCAGCTGGACCTCCTTGCCCTGCTGGGCGTCCTCGATCCGGACGGGCGCCACGAGCTGGGAGGGCAGCACCTGCTGACGGCCGTCGGGCCCGACGTCGTACACCTTCCCGAACAGGACGGCGTCGCCCTTGTCCGAGGCGACCTTGACCTTGACGGTCGGCGAGCCGGTGATCCGGACGCCGGCGGCCAGCGGGGCGGAGTCGAACCGGGCGAACTGGCCGGGGAAGTCGAGGGAGAGCCCGAGGCCGAGGGAGGAGAGCTGGGCGGCGCCTCCGGTGAGGCCGGGCACGGCGGAGATGGCGGGAGGGCTCGCGCCGGCGGGGTTGGCGAAGGTCTGCTCGCGGCCGGTGAGCGGGATCTGCTGTACGCCGCCGGCGAGCCCCGGGTAGCGGTCGCCGGTCGCGCCGCGCAGCAGGGCCTGGCCGTCGGTGGAGTCGACGCCTCCGGTGCGGCTGACGCGGAAGGCGGGTCCGGTGTCGGCGCTCTCGTCCTTCTTCAGATACCGGTCGAACCAGTCGCCGATCCGGTCCTGGACGCGGTCGGTCTCGCGGTTGCCGCCGTCGTGGCCGCCTTGGACCCAGTCGACGGAGACGGGCGCGCCGTTGGAGCCGATCTTCTTGGCCATCGCGTCGGCGTGCGCGAGCGGGAAGAGGGAGTCGGCCTGGCCCTGGACGATGAGCGCGGGGACCTTGATGCGGTCGCCGACGGCGGAGGGGCTGCGGGCATCGAGGAGCAGACGGGCTTCGGCGTCGGGCTTCCCGGCGACGGCGACGCGCTCGTACATGGCGCACAGCTGAGGCGTGAAGCGTCCGCATCCGGGAGCGTCGGAGGGGGTCTTGGCGGGGGCCTTGGCGGCGGGCGCCTTTCCAGCGGGCGCGTCACCGGCGGCCGCTTCCCCGGCGGGTGCGTCACCGGCGGCCGGGGCCTGACCGCCCGGCGCATCCCCGCCCGGGGCCTCGCGCTCGGGCGTCTCGCCGGGGGTCGAGCCCGGAGCCGCCCCCGCCCCGGCCGTGAAGAAGATCCCCGCCCAGAGTTTCTTGAACACCCCGTCCGGGAACAGCGCGTCGGCCAGGTTCCAGTAGGTGATCTCCGGCGCGATGGCGTCGACCCGCTTGTCGTACCCGGCCGCGAGCAGGGAGACCGCCCCGCCGTACGACGCGCCGGTGACGCCGACGCGCGGGTCGCCGTCCGCGTCCAACTGCACCTCGGGCCGCTTCGCCAGCCAGTCGATCAGCCGGGAGACGTCCTTGACCTCGTGGTCGGGGTCGTTCAGCCCGATCTGGCCGGTCGACTCGCCGAAGCCGCGCGCGGACCAGGTCAGCACGGCGTATCCCTCGCGGGCCAGATCCTCGGCCTGGGCGCGCAGCTCGTCCTTGCTGCCGCCGAAGCCGTGCCCGATGAGCACGGCGGGACGGCGCTGGTCGCCGCCTGCCGTGAAGTAGGAGGTGTCGATCTTCGCGCCGGGCATGTCGTGCACCCGGTCCTCGCGGTGCACGGCCGGTGCGCTGTCGTCGGCGACGGCGGTCCAGGTGCCCGCGCCGGCGAGAACGGCGAGGGCCGCGCCGCCGGCGAGCCATCGGCCGCGTGGCCGGGGAAGTCGGATCTGCATGAGCCAAACCCTAAGCGGCCCGCCTGTGCGGTCTCGGCTGCCGCCAGGGGGAACTCAGGAGCATCCGCAAGGAGTACGCAGTACCGTCGCCGTACACCAGACGCGGTATACGCCGCGCCCGAAGACCGCCGCGCCGAAGACCGCCGGCGCCGACGACCGCCGCGCAGACGACCACCCCGCCGAGAACCACCGCGCAGACGACCGCCCCGCAGACGACCGGCGCGCGAGAGAGACCCTGCGAGAGGACCCGAGCATGGACATCCGGCCCGCCGCGACCACGGCCGAGCTGATCGCCGCCGAGCACCTCTACGACGGCCCGGCTCGCAAGGAGTGGGCGGAGCGGTTTCTGGCCGCCCCCGGGCATCTGATGCTGATCGCGTATGTGGACGGGCGTCCGGCCGGGATGGTCTCGGGCATCGAGATGCTCCACCCCGACAAGGGGTCGGAGATGTGTCTGTACGAGCTGTCGGTGGACGAGCGGCACCGCAGGCAGGGCATCGGGCGGGCGCTGATCCTCGCGCTGCTGGCGGTCGCGCGCGAGCGGGGCTGCTACGACATGTGGGTGGGCGTGGACACGGACAACGATCCGGCGCTGGCGACCTACCGTTCGGCGGGGGCCAAGGACGACGGCGTGTTCACCATGCTGACCTGGGAGCTCCCGAATTCCTAGCGGCGGATGGCGGAAAATCGTCCCGCCGCGCCGTCCTTTCATGATCTAAAAGCTCCTCATGTCCCGCCTTGGGCCTCCCCCTTGTGTCGTAGGTCACATCCCAAGGCTCTGGCCAGCGCGAATGCTCCTCCTGACACCATGCACGACCGAACGTGTCCGTCCTCCGGTCAACGAAAGGTCAGGTGCACGAGATGAGAATCCATGCCCGCCGCGTCGGGGCGCTGATACCCGCAGCAGCCCTTGCGGCAGGTCTCCAGTTCGCCGTGTCCCCCACCGCGCACAGCGCGTCACTCGGCGATCTCCGTCTCGCCCCCACTGCAACTGCCGTACAGAACAGCTGGATCGTCGTCCTGAAGGACGGCTCGACGCGCGCCGCCGATCTGGGCGTCACGCCGAAGCACACCTACCGCAGCGTCCTTCAGGGCTTCTCGACCTCGATGTCGAAGTCGAGGGCCGCGGCCCTCGCCGCCGATCCGCGCGTGGCGTACGTGGAGCAGAACGCCACCGTGCGCGTCAGCGAGACGCAGCCGAACGCCACCTGGGGCATCGACCGCGTCGACCAGCGGAGCCTTCCGCTGTCGAAGACGTACAAATACAGCACGTCCGCGTCGAATGTGAACGCGTACATCATCGACACCGGCATCCGCACCTCCCACAGCGAGTTCGGCGGGCGCGCGAGCGTCGGCACGGACACGGTGGGCGGCGGCCAGAACGGTCAAGACTGTCAGGGACATGGCACCCATGTCGCCGGCACGGTCGGCGGGAAGACGTACGGCGTCGCCAAGGGCGCCAAGCTGATCGCCGTACGCGTCCTGGACTGCAACGGCTCGGGCACCACGGCCGGGGTCATCGCGGGCGTGGACTGGGTGACGGCCAACGCCAGGAAGCCGGCGGTGGCGAACATGAGCCTGGGCGGCGGGGCGAACGCCTCGCTGGACAACGCGGTGAAGAAGTCGATCGCGTCGGGCGTCAGCTACTCGGTCGCGGCGGGCAACGGGAACTTCCTGGGCTTGCCGCAGAACGCGTGCAGTTCCTCGCCGGCGCGGGTCCCCGAGGCGATCACGGTCGGCGCGACGGACAGCACGGACCGGCGGGCGTCGTTCTCGAACTTCGGGACGTGCCTGGACCTGTTCGCGCCCGGGGTGAACGTCACCTCGGCGTGGAAGGACGGCAACACGGCGACGAACACGATCTCGGGCACGTCGATGGCGGCGCCGCACACGGCCGGGGTCGCGGCGCTCTACCTGTCGGCGAACCCGACGGCGACGCCGGCCCAGGTCCGAAACGCCCTGGTGAACAACGCGACCCCGGGCAAGGTCCTGGACCCCCGCGCGGGCTCGCCGAACAGGCTGCTGCACTCGCTCTTCTGAGACCGCGGACCGGCTGGCCGCACCGCTGCCCGAGGAGCCCCTCCTCGGGCAGCGGTGTGCGAGCGGGCGGCATCGCTGACGGCCCCTGCCGCCCTGGCCGCCCTCCTCCCCCCGCCATGCCGCAGAGCATGATCAACGACGTTGACCTCCTCCACGCGACCTGCACACAATCTCCGGGCCCGCGACGCCCGCCGGCGAAAGGGGAGGGGCACCATGCAGAGGAACCGCGCTCACCGCGAGACCGTTGCCGCGATCGCGCGAAATCCTGCCGCGCCGGTGGAGGTACTGACCAGGCTGCTGTGCCAAGAGGCCATCGCGGCCTGGGAGTGGCTCGCCTGGCGCGCCCTGCCGGACGAGGTGGTCGACGCCATCGTCGCGCATCCCGACCACAGGCTGCGGATGGCGTTCACCGCGAACCCCAAGGTGACGGCGGAGCAGCGCGCCCGGCTCCTGGACGACCCCGATCCACGCGTCCGCGAGGATCTGGCCCTCGGGCCCGACTGGTACCGCACCCCCGTGGAGCCGCTGCCGCTGTCCGCTCAGCAGCGTCTGCTGGCCGACCCGGAACTGCCGGTCCGCCGGCGCGCGGCCCTCTGCCGCCACACAGATCCCAGCCTGGTCGCCGGCCTCGCCGACGACCCGGACGCGGACCTTCGACGGGCAGCCTGCCGCCACTGGACCCTGCTTGCCGAGGACACCCGAAGCCGTCTGCTCCACGACGCCGACGACACGGTCCGCGAGGCGGCCATGACGGAGGCCTGCCACGAGGACGCGACGTACACGGACCTCCTTCTCGCCGCGGGAATCGGCCCCTTCCACCGGCAGGAGGTGATCCGGTCCGGCGCCATGAGCAGAGCGACCGCCGAACACCTCGCAGCGAGCCCCGACGAGGAGGACCGGCGGGAGCTGGCGACCAACCTCAACGTTCCCATCGACATCGTCAGACGGCTGGCGACCGACGACGCGCACAGCGTCCGGCTGGCGGTCTCGGTACGACCCGAGCTGACGGAGGCCGAACGCACAGCCGTCGACGTCACCGTCAAGGAGACCGATCGGCTCTATCCCGCCGCATGGGTCCTCTCCTGCGCCGACCCCGACGTCCTGCGCCGCTGCGCCGCGTCGGCCAGCATCCTGCTGCGGCGCAGCGCCGCCTACAGCCGGCATCTGCCCGCCGACGCCGTCGACCTGCTCTCGAGGGACGACGACTACGCCGTACGACTCCTGCTGTGCGAGAACCAGCCGACCGTCGACGGCGAGGTGGTGCTGCAGTCGTATCTGGACGCCCAGGTCATCACCAGGGGCGAACTGCTGCGCCACCCGAACTTCCCGAGCGCGGGCATCGCGCAACGCTTCGCCGACGACCCGGATCCGGAGAAACGATGGCTGGTGAGCCTCGACCCCAAGGCGCCGGCCGCCATGGTGGTCCGGCTGCTCGCCGACCCGGTCGCTCGCGTACGCACGATGGCAGCGGCGCACCCCGCGCTGCCCGTCGACCTCATCCTCCAGAGCTGCGCGAACCCGGAGACCGCCTCCCACGCCCTCACCAACCCGAGCCTTCCCGCGGACGTCATGCACCGGTACCTGGACGAGGCGGGGATCCCGCGCTGACGCGGACGGTTCCGACGACTGCACAGCCCAGCTAGCCGATCAGATGCCCGAGGAGCTCCTCCCCCGCCGGGTAGGCCCGCTCCTTCGGCAGCAGTGTGTGTGCGGCGTCCAGGTCCCCCTCCCGGACGAGGGCGTGGATCTGGTGCGCGAGCGGGGTCACATCGCTGATCGAGACCGTCCACTCGTCCGCGTAGCGCCGCGAGGCGTCGCCCGACAGCCCCAGCTGCAACGACCGGTACGGCAACGGCTGCAGCCGCACATCCCGCTCGGGATCCCACTGGACGCGGGCGGGCGACTGCCTCAACTGCCCTTTCCACTCGGCCTGATCGGCGTGCAGCTTGGGCGCGTAGTGCGACAGGCACGCATGGCGCAGCGCCCACTCGAAGCCCGCCCGGGTGATCTCGACGGCGAGGACCGTCTCCTGGCCCTCCTTGGCGCCCCAGCCGCAGCGGTACATCATCCACAGGAAGGAGGGCTTGATCCACGTCATCCGCTCCCGCTTCCAGCTCGCCGGGAAGTGCCCGTCCCGCGCGGCGGGGCCGCCGATGCGCGGGGAGTAGGCCTGGTACACGGTGACCGTGGACTCGGTGTGGAGGGCGCGTATCTGGTGCTGGGGTGCCATAGGAGGAGGCTAGCCAGAGGGGAAACCGTCGGCCACGCAATTGCTAGGGGGTCGTCGGCGCCATCACGTGCTGCTGGACCAGTTCGTACGACCTCAGACGGTCGGCCAGCGTGTAGACGGGCGTCACCAGCATGAGTTCGTCCGCGCGGGTCACCCCCACCAGGTCCGCCAGCTGCTTCGCGACGGTCTCGGGAGAGCCGTAGGCCTGTTGGGCGCGGAAGGCCGCCAGTGCCTGCTCGTCCTCCGGGGAGAAGGAGTGGGCGGCTGCCTCTTCGGGCGTGGGGAAGGGGATATCGCCCCGGCCCTTGAGGAGTTCGGCCTTGACGACCTCCATCGGGCCGGCGAGCCAGGCCGCCTCCTTGTCTGTGTCGGCGCAGATCGTCTCCACGCAGACCAGCACACGCGGGCGCGCGCACCAGCGGGAGGGCGTGAAGTTCTCGCGGTAGTGCTCGAGCGCGGCGAGGGTGTTGTCGGGCCGGATGTGGTGGGCGAAGGCGATCGGCAGTCCGAGCTCCGCGGCGAGCGCGGCGCCGGCCGTGCTCGAGGAGAGCAGCCAGGGCTCGGGGAGCGGGTCGAGCGCGACCTCCTCCACCAGGAGACGCAGAGTCGCCGACACATCGTCTCGGTACTCGTCGTCCGTCGTCGGCCCGGCCCCGCGCCGCAGAGCCCGCGCCGTCGGCTCGTCGAAGGTGCCCGGGCCCCGGCCGATGCCCAGGTCGATGCGGCCCCCGTGCAGCGCGGCCAGCGTGCCGAACTGCTCCGCCAGCATGATCGGCGCGTGGTTCGGAGCGAGGACGCCCCCGGACCCAAGGCGGATGGACGACGTCAACGCGGCCGCGTGGGCGGCCAGGACGACGGGCGGAAACGCCCCGATGGCCGGCGAGTGGTGGTGCTCGGCGTACCAGAGCCGCCGGTAGCCGAGGTCGTCCACGCGTCGGGCGAACTCGGTCGTGTCGTGCAACGTGTCTACGGCTCGGGTGCCCGTCTGGACCATGGCTACTTCGAGCGCGCTGAACGGAACGTTGATCATTCCGCCAGTATAAGAAGCGTCGATCAGCGTCAAAGCCCTTAACGGCAAGGCCGGTTGAGCCGCGCAGCCGCCCGGGGCCAGCGGGTCAGAGCTCGCCGCTCGCCGCCTCGAGCCCGTCTATCGCCTCGTTGTGGAAGTCGCGCTCGGCCTCGCGGCAGGGGGCGGTCAGGAAGATCCGTCCCGCTTCGCCGAGATCGCAGCCCAGCAGCTCCCTGGTGACGATGACGGCGTCGACTCCGTGGCAGTCGTGGTCCTTCAACCACTGTTGCAGCGCGTCCGTGTTCTGGGTCGCCTCCCAGAGGGGGCGGGCCGATTCGAGCATGGCCGCGATGCGGGCTGAGCGCTCTGGTCCGATGGCCATGGGTTCTGCCTCCCCGGGTCGTGGTGGAGACCCGAGCCTACGGAGGCGGTCGCAGGGCCGTGGTGAAGACCCGAGCCCACGGACACGGCCGCGGCCCGTACGAATCGATTCCGTACGGGCCGCGGCCGCGAGGCACGCGCGTCAGTGGTTGCGCGGGAAGCCCAGGTCCACGCCCGCCGGGGCGTCCGCCGGGTCCGGCCAGCGGGTGGTGACCACCTTGCCGCGGGTGTAGAAGTGCACTCCGTCGTTGCCGTAGATGTGGTGGTCGCCGAAGAGCGAGTCCTTCCAGCCGCCGAAGGAGTGGTAGCCCACCGGGACCGGGATCGGCACGTTCACGCCGACCATGCCCGCCTGGACCTCGAGCTGGAAGCGGCGCGCCGCGCCGCCGTCGCGGGTGAAGATGGCCGTGCCGTTGCCGTACGGCGAGGCGTTGATCAGCGACACGCCCTCGTCGTACGTCTCCGTGCGCAGCACGCACAGCACCGGGCCGAAGATCTCGTCGCGGTACGCGTCCGAGTCCGTGGAGACGTTGTCCAGCAGCGACAGGCCGATCCAGTGGCCGTCCTCGAAGCCGCCGACCGTGTAGCCCGTGCCGTCCAGGACGACGTCCGCGCCCTGGGCCGCCGCGCCCTTGACGTAGGAGGCGACCTTGTCGCGGTGGGCCTTGGTGATCAGGGGGCCCATCTCCGACGTCGGGTCGTTGCCCGGGCCGATCTTGATCTTCTCGGCGCGCTCGCGGATTTTCTGGACCAGTTCGTCGCCGATCGCGCCGACCGCCACGACCGCCGAGATCGCCATGCAGCGCTCGCCCGCCGAGCCGTACGCCGCCGAGACCGCCGCGTCCGCCGCCGCGTCCAGGTCCGCGTCCGGCAGGACCAGCATGTGGTTCTTCGCGCCGCCCAGGGCCTGGACCCGCTTGCCGTTGGCGGACGCCGTGGTGTGGATGTACCGGGCGATCGGGGTCGAGCCGACGAAGGAGACCGCCGCCACGTCCGGGTGCGCGAGCAGCGCGTCCACCGCGACCTTGTCGCCGTGGACGACGTTGAGCACGCCGTCCGGCAGCCCCGCCTGCGAGGCCAGCTCCGCGAGGAAGTTCGCCGCCGAGGGGTCCTTCTCGCTCGGCTTCAGCACAAAGGTGTTTCCGCAGGCGACGGCCAGCGGGAACATCCACATCGGGACCATCGCCGGGAAGTTGAACGGCGTGATGCCGGCGACGACGCCCAGCGACTGACGGATCGCGGAGACGTCCACCCGGCTGGAGACCTGGGTGGACAGCTCGCCCTTGAGCTGCGTGGTGATGCCGCAGGCCAGCTCGACGATCTCCAGGCCGCGGGCCACCTCGCCGAGCGCGTCGGAGTGGACCTTGCCGTGCTCGGCGGTGATCAGCTCCGCGATGTCGTCGCGGTGGGCGTCGAGCAGCGCGCGGTAGCGGAAGAGGATCGCGGTGCGCTGCGCGAGCGAGGCCGTGCCCCATGTCGCGTACGCCTCCTTCGCCGCCGCTACCGCCGCGCCGACCTCCTCCGTGGAGGCCAGTGCGACCTGAGTGGTGACGGCGCCCGTGGCCGGGTCGGTGACCGGGCCCCAGTTGCCGGACGCGCCTTCGACGGTCTTGCCACCGATCCAGTGGTTGACGGTCTTCATTTCGAGCTCCTTCACAGATGGCGGCGTCGGGCTGCGACTTGCCGGTCGTACTCCTCCCGGGCCTTCACCGCGGACGGGCGGGTCGCGGTTTGGGCCACCGGAACATCCCACCACGCCTGTGCGGGGGGCGCGCCCGACACTGTGTCTGCCGTTTCGGTCTCGACGTAGACACATGTGGGCACGTCCGCCGCCCGGGCCTGGGCGAGCGCTTCTCGCAGGTCACGCACCGTCTTCGCGCGCAGCACCCGCATCCCGAGCGACGCGGCGTTGGCCGCCAGGTCGACGGGGAGCGGAGCGCCCGTGTACGTGCCGTCGGGGGCCCTGAGGCGGTAGGCGGTGCCGAAGCGCTCCGCGCCCACCGACTCGGAGAGCCCTCCGATCGAGGCGTACCCGTGGTTCTGCACGATCACGACCTTGATAGGGACATTCTCCTGCACCGCGGTAACGATTTCCGTCGGATTCATGAGATATGTCCCGTCGCCGACGAGCGCCCACACCGGGCGGTCCGGCGCGGCCATCGCGACGCCGATGGCCGCCGGAATCTCGTATCCCATGCAGGAGTAGCCGTACTCCACGTGGTACTGGTCCGCGGAACGGGCCCGCCACAGCTTGTGCAGGTCCCCCGGCAGCGAGCCCGCCGCGTTGATCAGGATGTCGTCCCCGGTGACCAGGGCGTCCAGCGCGCCCAGCACCTGCGGCTGGGTGGGGCGGACGTCCGGGTCCTGCGGCTCGTACGCCGCGTCCACCCGGCCCTCCCAGCGCTCCTTGTCCTCGCCGTACTCCCTCTCGTACGCGCCCTCCACCCGGAAGCCCGGGTCGCGCGCCAGCTCCTCCAGCGTGGCGCGGGCGTCCCCGACGACGGAGAGGCCGGCCATCTTGTGGGCGTCGAAGGACGTGATGTTGAGGTTGAGGAAGCGGACGGCCGGGTTCTGGAAGAGGGTCGAGGAGGCCGTGGTGAAGTCGGACCAGCGGGTGCCGACGCCGATCACCAGATCCGCGGTGCGGGCCAGCTCGTCGGCGGTCGCCGTCCCGGTGTGGCCGACGCCGCCGACGTCGCAGGGGTGGTCGTGGCGGAGCGATCCCTTGCCGGCCTGGGTGGAGGCGACGGGGACGCCGGTCGCGTCGACGAAGGCGCGCAGCGCCTCCTCGGCCTCGCTGTGGTGGACGCCGCCGCCCGCGACGATCAAGGGGCGGCGGGAGGCGCGCAGCGCCTCGCGGGCCTCGGCGAGCGCGTCCGCGTCGGGGCGGGGCCTGCGCACCTGCCAGACGCGCTCGGCGAAGAACTCCTCCGGCCAGTCGTACGCCTCCGCCTGCACGTCCTGCGGGAGCGCCAGCGTGACCGCGCCCGTCTCGGCTGGGTCGGCGAGCACGCGCATCGCCTGGAGGGCGGCGGGGATCAGCGCCTCGGGGCGGGTGACCCGGTCGAAGTAGCGCGAGACCGGGCGCAGCGCGTCGTTGACCGAGACATCGCCGGCGGAGGGGACCTCGAGCTGCTGGAGGACCGGGTCGGCGGGGCGGGTCGCGAAGACGTCGCCTGGGAGGAGCAGGACCGGCAGCCGGTTGATCGTGGCGAGCGCGGCGCCGGTGACGAGGTTGGTCGCGCCGGGGCCGACGGACGTGGTGACGGCGTGGGCGGAGAGCCGACGGGACTGGCGGGCGTAGCCGACGGCGGCGTGCACCATGGCCTGCTCGTTGCGCCCCTGGTAGTACGGCATGTCGACGCCGGGGCCGTCCGGCCGGCCGGAGGCGCTCGCCGCGCCCGACTCCAGGAGCGCCTGGCCGAGGCCGGCCACGTTGCCGTGGCCGAAGATGCCCCAGGTCGCGCCGATCAGCCGGCGCCGGCGGCCGTCCCGCTCGGTGTACTGCTGGGCGAGGAAGGCGACGAACGCCTGCGCGACGGTGAGCCGGCGGACGGGGGCGCGGGTGTCGGTACCGGTGTCGGGGGTGCTGGTGTCGGCGGGGGTGCGTGCGCCGGTACCGGGGGCGCTGGGGTCGGCGGGGGTGCGTGCGCCGGTACCGGGGGCGCTGGGGTCGGCGGGGGCGCTGGGGGCACCGGGGGCGGCGGGGGTTCTGGGGCGGCTGGTGCTCATCGGTAGCCCTCCGTGTGGTCGGGGTGGAAGCGGATGAGCCACTCGCGCTCGGCGCCAGGCCCTGCCATCACATTGAGGTAGTACATGGTGTGGCCCGGCTCGGCGATGGACGGGCCGTGCCAGCCGTCGGGCACGAGGACGGCGTCGCCGCTGCGGACCTCGGCCAGCACGTCGGCGCCGCCGGGCCGGGACGGGGAGACCCGCTGGTACCCCACCCCGCCGCCCTCGATCTCGAAGTAGTAGATCTCCTCCAGCTCGGACTCCTCGCCGGGGAGGCGCTCGTCGTGCTTGTGGGGAGGGTAGGAGGACCAGTTGCCGCCGGGGGTGAGGACCTCGACGGCGATGAGCCGGTCGCACTCGAAGGCCCCCGCGGCAGCGAAGTTGTGCACCTCGCGCTCCTGCACGCCGCTGCCGCGGGCCTCGACGGGTACCTCCGGCGCGGGGCCGTAGCGAGCGGGGAGTCGTCGCTCGCACTTCGCTCCTGCCAGGGCGAAGCGGCCTCCCGCACCGGAGGCGATCTGCGCATGGGCGTCGCGCGGCACATAGGCGAAGTCCGTGACCCCGCCGAACACGCCTTCTCTGCCCAGCAGTTCAAAGATCTCGCCTTGTGTACGCACTGTGCAACCGCCGCTGAGGGGGAGCACGATCCATTCGCTGTCGCCCGCGGCGAGGGAGTGCGCGCCGCCGGGCTCCAGCTCCAGCACCCGCAGGCTGGAGAACCCCCAGCCGGCCTGCTCGGGGTCGATGCGCAGGGCGTACGGACCGTCGGCGGCGCTGCCCGCGGGCACATGCAGCTCATGCGCGCCCTGCGGCTTCTTCTCAGGCTCGTGCGCCCGGCTCGGCGCGTACGCCTCGCCCTGCTCGTACGATCCGCCCTGCCCGTACGGCTTCTTCTCGTCGCTCATGACCTCTCCGTACCCCCTACAGCAGCCCGACGGCCGTGTCGACCGCCGCGGCGACGTCGCCGTCGACCGGATAGAGCAGCGAGCGTCCCACCACCAGACCCTGCACGGTGGGAAGTTGCAGCGCTCCACGCCATTTCTCGTACGCGCCGTCCTGGTCGTCCCCTATCTCGCCGCCGAGGATGACGGCCGGCAGGGTCGACGTCTCCATCACGGCCGCCATGTCCTCGGGGTCGTCGGTGACCGGGACCTTCAGCCAGCTGTACGCCGAGGTGCCGGCGAGCCCGGAGGCGATGGCGATCGAACGGGTGACGGCCTCGGCGCTCAGATCGTTGCGCAGACGGCCGTCGACCCGGTGACAGATGAACGGCTCGATGAAGACGGGCAGCTGACGCTCGGCCATCTCGTCGACGGCGCGCGCGGTGGCGTGCAGCGTGTCCAGCGAGCCCGGGTCGTCGTAGTCGATGCGCAGCAGCAGCTTGCCCGCGTCGAACCCGAGCCGGTCGAGGTCCTTGGGGCGGTGGCCGGTGAACCGGTCGTCGAGCTCGAACACCGCGCCCGCCAGGCCCCCTCGGTTCATCGAACCCATGACGACCTTGTCCTCGAGCGCGCCGAGGAGCAGCAGGTCGTCGAGGATGTCGGCGGTGGCGAGCACGCCGTCGACGCCGGGGCGGGAGAGGGCCAGGCAGAGCCGTTCGAGCAGGTCGAGGCGGTTGGCCATGGCGAGCCGGCGCTCGCCCACGGCGAGGGCGCCGCGGGCGGGGTGGTCGGCCGCGACGATCATCAGCCGGCCGCTCTCGCCGATGAGCCGCGGCCGCCTGCGCCGGCGGCTCGCCGCCTCGGCGACGGCCTCGGGGTGGCGGGTGCGGACTCCGACGAGCTCGGCGATGTCGACGCGGCTCACCGGACGCCTCCGTCCGTCGCGCCAGGGCGGGATGCGGTGGGGCGCTCTGTGTCAGGACGCGCTGCGGCGGGGTGCGCTGCGGCGGGGCGAACTTCGGTGGGCTGCTCGGGGACCCGGCCTGACGCGAGGACCTGCTCGACCTCGGCGGCGCGCGGCATCGCCGAGGAGCAGGCCAGGCGGGCGGCGACGATGGCGCCGGCTGCGTTGGCGTACCGCATGACGTCCTCCAGCTCCCAGCCGGCGAGCAGTCCGTGGCACAGCGCTCCGCCGAACGCGTCCCCCGCCCCCAGTCCGTTGACCACCTCGACCGGCACGGGCGGGACCTCCGCCTGAGCGCCGTCCCGGTGGACGGCGAGGACCCCCTTGGGGCCCTGCTTGACGACGGCGAGCTCGACGCCGGCCGCGAGCAGCGCGCGGGCCGCCGCGTACGGCTCGCTCTCCCCGGTGGCGACCTCGCACTCCTCGAGGTTGCCGACGGCGACGGTGGCGTGGGCGAGGGCCCGGGCGTAGTGCGGTCGCGCCTCGTCCGGGTCCGTCCAGAACATCGGGCGCCAGTCGAGGTCGAAGACGGTCGTGCCGGCCCGGTCGCGGTGGGCGAGCGCGGCGAGCGTCGCGCTACGGCTCGGCTCGGCGCACAGTCCGGTCCCGGTCATCCAGAACACCCGGGCCGCGCCGATCGCCTCCAGGTCCAGCTCGTGGGCGTGGATCTCGAGGTCCGGCGCCTTGGGCTGCCGGTAGAAGTAGAGCGGGAAGTCGTCGGGCGGGAAGATCTCGCAGAAGGTGACCGGGGTCGGGTACGCGGCCACCGGCGTCACCCAGCGGTCGTCGACCCCGAACTCCCCCAGCGCCTGGTGCAGATAGTCGCCGAAGGGGTCCTGCCCGGTGCGGGTGACGACGGCCGTGCGCCGGCCGAGTCGGGCCGCGGCGACGGCGACGTTGGCCGCCGAGCCGCCCAGGAACTTGCCGAACGTGTCGACCTGCGCGAGCGGCACGCCGGTCTGCAGGGGGTAGATGTCCACCCCGATCCGGCCCATCGTGATCACGTCGTACGGCTGAGGCATACGAGTCCCTTCGCTTCGGAGCCGGCTGCCCACAGGTCTAGTGGTCGCTCCCGAACCCTGTCAACATTTTGTCCTTACATTCGGACGAACTCTTGACACCCTCCGCCGTCGGTCCGAAGCTGCTCGGCATGACCTCCTCCGTCCCCACCCTGAACCGCATCCGGGTCGGCTCGGCCCCCGACTCCTGGGGCGTGTGGTTCCCCGACGATCCCCAGCAGGTGCCCTGGCAGCGATTCCTCGACGAGGTCGCCGCCGCGGGATACGAGTGGATCGAGCTCGGCCCGTACGGCTACCTCCCCAGCGACCCCGCCCTGCTGACCGAGGAGACCGCCCGGCGCGGGCTGAAGGTCTCGGCCGGCACGGTCTTCACCGGACTCCACCACGGCCCGTCCGTCTGGGAGAAGACCTGGGCGCATGTCTCGGACATCGCGGCGCTCACCCAGGCGATGGGCGCCGAGCACCTCGTCGTCATCCCGTCCTTCTGGCGCGACGACAAGACCGGCCAGGTCCTCGAGGACCGCACTCTGACCCCCGCGCAGTGGCGCGATCTCACCGCCCAGACCGAGCGCCTGGGGCGCGAGGTGCGCGAGCGGTACGGCCTGAAGATCGTCGTGCATCCGCACGCGGACACCCACGTCGACACCGAGGAGAACGTCGCCCGCTTCCTCGACGCCACCGACTCCGACCTGGTCTCGCTCTGCCTGGACACCGGGCACTACGCCTACTGCGGCGGGGACAGCGTCAAGCTGATCGAGACGTACGGCGAGCGGATCGGCTACCTCCACCTCAAGCAGGTGGACCCGGAGATCCTGGCGGAAGTGGTCGCCGACGAGGTGCCGTTCGGGCCGGCCGTGGGGCGCGGCGTCATGTGCGAGCCGCCGGCCGGGACGCCCGCGCTGGAGCCCGTGCTGGCCGCGGCGCAGGCGCTGGACGTCGACCTCTTCGCGATCGTCGAGCAGGACATGTACCCCTGCCCGCCGGACAAGCCGTTCCCGATCGCCCAGCGGACCCGGGGGTTCCTCCGCTCCTGCGGCGCGTGAACCGCACATGTCCGCCCTTGCGGCGCATGAACCGCACGCGCGTCCTATGTCGCGGTTGTCTCCGTCTCATCACACATGTCTCCATTTCGCGGGTCTTCCGTCACAGCCGATCGACAACCGCACCCTGGCCCTGACTCGGCGTCGTTCAACGGGCACAGGCTCAGTGATCGCCAGCGTCCGCGCGGCAGCTCCCCCGACGGCCCCCCGGCCCACGCTGCCGCGCCCGCAGGGAGGTGCCACGCGCATGACGGACAGAAGACTCTGGTCCTACAAAGAGATCGCCGCGCACATCCGGGTGCAGCCGGACACGGTCCGCTCGTACCGCAAGCACGGCCTTCTTCCGCCGCCGGACCATGTGGAGTCGGGCAAGCCCTACTGGTACGCGGACACGATCCGCGTATGGGTGGCCAACCGCCCCGGGAACAGGGGCCGCCGGGACTGACCTCCTCCGGCTGAGCACCTCGGGCCCCGCGCCGCCACGGCGCGGGGCCCGTCCCTTTGGTGGCGGGCCATTCGGGGCCCGCCTCATGGGCGCCTCTTCGGGGCGGGACCCGGGGCGGCGCTGCTCGCCTTCATACCCCCTAGGGGTATAGAGTAGATGTGTCGGGGAGAAGTGACACCAGCCTCTTGCCTTCCCGGTGCACCATGAGCACGTACATGTGAAGCCCTCGAAGAGGAGAACGCCATGACCGCGGAGACGAAGACCGAGACGGAGACCGCGACCGGGGAAGCCCAGTCGGCCGGCTCCTGCTGCTCGCCCACCGGCTCGTGCCACGGCGGCGCGGCCGACGTGCAGATCGGCGGCGTCACCACCGTCTACCAGGTCACCGGCATGACCTGCGGCCACTGCGAGGGCGCGGTCTCCAGCGAGATCTCCGAGATCGCGGGCGTCACCTCGGTGAAGGCCGTCGCCTCCACCGGCCAGGTGACCGTCCTCTCCGACGCCCCGCTGGACGAGGCCGCCGTGCGCGAGGCCGTCGACGAGGCGGGCTACGAGCTGGTCGGCACGGTCTGAGACCACCGCCGAACCGGAGCAGAACCACCCGGCCGGGCCGCGCCCGACCAGCCCCCGCTGGTCGCGTACGGCCCGGCCGTCTGTCTGTGGGGTGCGAGACGGCCTCGACGGCGTGCACGCGACGCGTCCCGCCGACGCGATCCGTCTCGCACATCGGACTCCGGGAACGACCAAAGAGAATCTTTACTGGGCGTTCGGCTACGGCGTCGCAGCCCTGCCTCTCGCGGCATCTTGCCTGGTCAGCCCCATGATCGCCATTTTCGCCATGGCCTTTTCGTCCATGTTTGCGGTCACGAACAACCTGCACCCGCGCTCCTTCTTGTGACTACAAGTAGGTCACAAGACCTTCACAAGGAGACCTAGATCACAGATATTTAGGGGTAACCATTCAGGCTCCTTGCGAGTCTAAGTGGGCGATGCCAGAACGTCTTGGGGGACGTTCATGGGATGTCTTGGGGGACGTCCCAGGCAAGCGTTGGCCGGGGCACGTGCCCGGGGAGCTTTGAGCGGCCCTCCCGTGCGTACGTACCCCGGCAGACCGCGTGAGGAGCTTCTGCGGCCAGCAGACGCCCGGCCGGATCCCGTGGGGGGAATCCGCACCGGGGAAATGGGAAGCGCCCCGCCCGTCGACCCGTGGGGGGATCGGCAGCGGGGCGCTTTCCGTTGAGTCCAGCCGCACCCTGAAAGTCCAGCCGCACTCTGACCGCCGTGGCGCGGTCAGAGGGGCGGAAGACGGTCGGGCGGCGTCAGCGGGCCTCGACCGGGACGAAGTCGCGCAGGACCTCGCCGGTGTAGATCTGGCGCGGACGGCCGATGCGGGAACCCGGCTCCTTGATCATCTCGTGCCACTGGGCGATCCAGCCGGGGAGCCGGCCGAGCGCGAAGAGCACGGTGAACATCTCGGTCGGGAAGCCCATGGCCCGGTAGATCAGACCCGTGTAGAAGTCCACGTTCGGGTAGAGGTTGCGCGAGACGAAGTACTCGTCGGAGAGCGCGTGCTCCTCGAGCTTCAGGGCGATGTCGAGCAGCTCGTCGGACTTGCCGAGCGCCGAGAGGACATCGTGCGCCGCCGCCTTGATGATCTTCGCCCGGGGGTCGAAGCTCTTGTAGACGCGGTGGCCGAAGCCCATCAGCCGGACGCCGTCCTCCTTGTTCTTCACCTTGCGGATGAAGGAGTCGACGTCGCCGCCGTTGGCCTGGATGCCCTCGAGCATCTCCAGGACCGACTGGTTGGCGCCACCGTGCAGCGGGCCCCACAGGGCGCTGATGCCGGCGGAGATCGAGGCGAACATGTTCGCCTGCGAGGAGCCGACCAGACGCACGGTGGAGGTCGAGCAGTTCTGCTCGTGGTCCGCGTGCAGGATCAGCAGCTTGTCCAGGGCCGAGACGACGACCGGGTCGAGCTCGTACTCCTGCGCCGGGACCGAGAAGGTCATCCGCAGGAAGTTCTCGACGTACCCGAGGTCGTTGCGCGGGTAGACGAAGGGGTGGCCGATCGACTTCTTGTAGGCGTACGCCGCGATCGTCGGCAGCTTGGCGAGCAGCCGGATCGTGGAGAGGTGGCGCTGCTTCTCGTCGAACGGGTTGTGGCTGTCCTGGTAGAACGTCGACAGCGCGCTGACCACGGAGGACAGCATGGCCATCGGGTGCGCGTCGCGCGGGAAGCCGTCGAAGAACCGCTTGACGTCCTCGTGCAGCAGGGTGTGCTGGGTGATCTCGTTCTTGAACGCCGAAAGCTCGTCGACCTTCGGAAGCTCGCCGTTGATCAGCAGGTACGCCACCTCGAGGAAGGTGGAGCGCTCGGCCAGCTGCTCGATCGGGTAGCCGCGGTAGCGCAGGACGCCCTGCTCGCCGTCGAGGTAGGTGATCGCGGATTTATAGGCGGCGGTGTTGCCGTATCCGCTGTCCAGGGTCACCAGACCGGTCTGGGCTCGGAGCTTCCCGATGTCGAAGCCCTTGTCGCCGACGGTGCTCTCGACCACCGGGTAGGTGTATTCACCGTCCGCGTACCGCAGTACTACAGAGTTGTCGCTCACGTCATCCCTCACCGACGTAGTGCCTCTTCTTCGAGGTGCCCTGACTGTCTCTACCATCCCCCATTTGGCTCAGGAGAGTGCACTCGGGGTCGACCATTGGGCCTATCGGCGGCACTCAGTGCCGCCAACCTGCTCATCTTGCCCCCTTCGCCCTGGTTCCGGAAGCCGGGGCGCCGTTTCCCACCCCTGAGGGCCCGGAGCCGTGCTCCGGGCGGCGGAGCCCTCGGGGCCTCAGCCCCGGGTCAGCCGGTGGTCGAGGGCCGTGAAGCGTCTGCCTGCGGAAACAGTGCGCACCGCCTGCCCTATCGCCCTGCGCGAGCCGACCAGCACGACCAGCTTCTTGGCCCGGGTCACCGCCGTGTAGAGCAGGTTCCGCTGGAGCATCATCCATGCCCCGGTGGTGACCGGGATCACCACGGCGGGGTACTCGCTGCCCTGCGAACGGTGGATCGTCACGGCGTACGCATGCGCCAGCTCGTCCAGCTCGTCGAAGTCGTACGGCACCTCCTCGTCCTCGTCCGTGCGCACCGTCAGCCGCTGGTCGTCCAGGTGGAGCGAGGTGACCACGCCGACGGTGCCGTTGAAGACGCCGTTCTTGCCCTTCTCGTAGTTGTTGCGGATCTGGGTGACCTTGTCGCCGACGCGGAAGACCCGGCCGCCGAAGCGCTTCTCGGGGAGGTCGGGGCGGGCGGGCGTGATGGCCTGCTGAAGCAGGCCGTTGAGCGCGCCGGCGCCGGCGGGGCCGCGGTGCATGGGGGCCAGCACCTGCACGTCGCGCCGGGGGTCCAGCCCGAACTTGGCCGGGATCCGGCGCGCCGCGACGTCCACGGTGAGCCGTCCCGCGTCCTCCGTCTCCTCCTCCACGAAGAGGAAGAAGTCCTTCAGGCCCGTAGTGACGGGCTGCTGGCCGGAGTTGATCCGGTGGGCGTTGGTGACGACGCCGGACTGCTGGGCCTGGCGGAAGACTCGGGTCAGCCGGACGCTCGGCACCGGGCCGCCGTCGGCCAGGACGTCCCGCAGCACCTCCCCCGCGCCGACGCTCGGCAGCTGGTCCACATCCCCCACCAGCAGCAGATGCGCGCCCGGGGCGACGGCCTTGACCAGCTTGTTGGCCAGCAGCAGATCGAGCATCGACGCCTCGTCGACGACCACCAGGTCGGCGTCGAGCGGGCGGTCCCGGTCGTACGCCGCGTCGCCGCCCGGCTTGAGCTCCAGCAGCCGGTGCACGGTGGACGCCTCCGCGCCCGTGAGCTCGGCGAGCCGCTTCGCCGCGCGCCCGGTGGGGGCCGCGAGCACCACCTTGGCCTTCTTCGCGCGGGCCAGCTCCACGATCGAGCGGACCGTGAACGACTTTCCGCAGCCCGGCCCGCCGGTGAGGACGGCGACCTTCTTGGTGAGCGCGAGACGGACGGCCTGCTCCTGCTCGGGCGCGAGCGCCGCGCCCGTGCGCTCCGCGAGCCAGGCCAGCGCCTTGTCCCAGGCCACCTCCTGGAAGGCCGGCATCCTGTCCTCCGCGGCCCGCAGCAGCCGGCCCAGCTGCGCGGCGAGGGAGATCTCGGCGCGGTGGAAGGGCACCAGGTAGACGGCCGTGCGCGGCTCGCCTCCGTCGGGCGCGGGCACCTGCTCCCGCACGACGCCCTCCTCGTCCTGGGCCAGCTCGGCGAGGCAGTCGATGACCAGGCCGGTGTCCACCTGGAGCAGCTTGACCGCGTCCGCGATCAGCTGTTCCTCGGGGAGGAAGCAGTGGCCCTGGTCGGTGGACTGGGACAGGGCGTACTGCAGACCGGCCTTGACCCGCTCCGGGCTGTCGTGCGGGATTCCCACGGCCTGGGCGATCTTGTCGGCGGTGAGGAAGCCGATGCCCCAGACGTCCGCGGCCAGACGGTACGGCTGGTTCTTCACGACGGAGATCGAGGCGTCACCGTACTTCTTGTAGATCCGCACGGCGACGGAGGTCGAGACGCCGACACCCTGGAGGAAGATCATGACCTCCTTGATGGCCTTCTGCTCCTCCCACGCGGCGCCGATCAACTTGGTGCGCTTGGGGCCCAGTCCGGGGACCTCGATGAGCTTCTTCGGCTGCTGCTCGATGACGTCGAGGGTGTCCACGCCGAAGTGGTCGACGATCCGCTCGGCGATACGGGGGCCGATGCCCTTGATCAGGCCCGAGCCGAGATAGCGGCGGATGCCCTGGACGGTGGCGGGCAGGACCGTCGTGTAGTTCTCCACGGTGAACTGCTTGCCGTACTGGGGGTGGGAGCCCCAGCGGCCCTCCATCCGCAGCGACTCGCCCGGCTGCGCGCCGAGGAGCGAGCCGACCACCGTGAGGAGGTCGTCGCCGCCGCGACCGGTGTCGACGCGGGCGACCGTGTAGCCGTTCTCCTCGTTGGCGTAGGTGATCCGCTCGAGGACCCCTTCGACCACTGCCGTGTTGGACATGCCCCGAAGCTACCGCTGAGGTCGGACAGTGCGGGGAGCCTGTGGATAACTCGGCCTGGGCGGCGGGGCGGGGAGGTCGGTCCGACGCACTGGAGGCTGGTCAGGACAGCCGGCCCGGGCTCAGGCCGCAGCCGGTCCCATGGTCTGCCGACTGGCCCGGTCCGGACAGTCGAGGGGGCGCTCAGGCCGCAGCCGGTCCGGACAGTCGAGGGGGCCCGGTCGACTGACCGGGCCCCTCTTCTACTCCCCCCATCAAGAGCTTCCCGATCCCCCCAGATCCCTCCCCGGAAGCCTTGATGCCAGATACGACCCGCGTAACAGGTAAAGGGTTGTACGACTGCGAGCAGTTATTTTTGCGGAATCTCGGCATGCCGACATAGCGGGGCAACCGTAGCGTTTTGACCATGAGCGAAGACTCACTGCAGAAGGACGTCCTGGCGGAGCTCGGCGACGACGGAATCCAGGAGCTCGCGGGGCTGCTCGGAACGGACCCGGCCAACGCCCAGGAGGTCGTCGGCAGCACGGTCTCCGAGCTCTCCGGCGGCCTACAGGAGAAGGCCGAGGCCGCCCCCGAGGACGCGGAGGAGGTACGCCAGGCCCTGGCGGAGGCCGCTCAGACGGAACCGCCGCTCGAGGGCGTCGCGACGCTCAGCGGCGAGCGGGGCGGTCTCGGCGGGATGCTGAGCGGCGGGCTGCTGGCCGGGCTCCTCAGCAAGATCAGCCAACCGGCGGCGACGGCGGTCGCGAGGAAGACCGGGCTGCCGGCGGCGACGGTGGCCCGGGCGATCGAGGCGCTGATCCCGGTACTGCTGGCCGTGCTGACGAGACGCGCGGCGAAGGAGGAACCGGGAGCGTCCGGGCCGGGGGCGGGTTCCGCGCCGGGGGCGGCTTCGGATCCGGGAGCGCGGGATCAAGGGGCGGTGCTGGGGGACCTGTTGGGGGACGTCTTGGGCGGCGGCAAGAAGTAGGGCGGGGGGCGTGGGAGCCCATGACCGGGGCGCCGCCCCGAACCCCGCTCCTCAAGCGCCGGAGGAGCGATGCCCCGGCCGAAGCCGCCGCGTCGCGTCTCAGAGCACCCGTTCCCTGAAGCGGCTCGTCGTCTCCGACAGGACCTCCAGGCCGTCCCGCTCCCACAGTCCGTCGTTGAACAGCTCCACCTCGATGAAGCCCGACCAGCCCGTCGCCTCCACCCGGCGCCGCCATGTGCGCAGGTCGATGCAGCCGTCGCCCAGCTGGCCGCGGCCGGTCAGGGCGCCCGCCGGCAACGGGGTCGTCCAGTCGGCCAGTTGGAACGCGTGGATGCGGCCCGCGGCGCCCGCACGGGCCACCGCCGCCGGGGCACGGTCGTCCCACCAGACGTGGTAGGTGTCCACCACTACGCCCACCAGGTCGGCCGGGAAGCGTACCGCCAGGTCAAGGGCCTGGGACAGGGTCGAGACCACGCATCTGTCCGCCGCGAACATCGGATGCAGCGGCTCGATCGCCAGACGTACCCCTCGCTCCCCCGCGTACGGAGCGAGCTCCGACAGGGCGTCGGCGATCCTCTCCCGTGCTCCCGTCAAGTCCCGGCTGCCGGGCGGCAGGCCGCCCGAGACCAGGACCAGGGTGTCCGTGCCGAGCGTCGCCGCCTCGTCGATCGCCAGCCGGTTGTCGTCCAGGTTCGCCGCCGTGGTGAAGAAGCCGCCGCGGCACAGGGAGCTGACCGTCAGGCCCGCGTCGCGTACGAGCTTCGCCGTCGCCGCCAGGCCGTACTCCGCGACCGGTTCGCGCCACAGGCCCACCGCCGGGATGCCCAGTCGGGTGCAGGCGGCGACGAGTGCCGGCAGCGGGAGTTGTCTGACCGTCATCTGGTTGACGGAGAAGCGGGCGAGGCTCACTGGGCCACTCCGTACACGGCGAGCAGGGACTTCATACGGGACTCCGCCAGCGAAGGGTCCGGGAACAGGCCCAGGCCGTCGGCCAGTTCGTACGCGCGCGCCAGATGCGGCAGCGAGCGCGCCGACTGGAGCCCGCCCACCATCGTGAAATGGTCCTGGTGGCCCGCGAGCCAGGCCAGGAAGACCACCCCGGTCTTGTAGAAGCGCGTCGGGGGCTCGAAGAGGTGGCGGGACAGCTCGACCGTCGGGTCGAGGAGTTCGCGGAACGCCTTGGCATCGCCCGTGTCCAGCATCCGCACCGCCTGGGCCGCCAGCGGCCCCAGCGGGTCGAAGACGCCGAGCAGCGCGTGGCTGAAGCATCCCCCCGCCGCCGGCTCGTCGCCCGCGATCAGCTCGGGGTAGTGGAAGTCGTCGCCGGTGTAGCAGCGCACCCCCTCCGGCAGGCGGCGGCGCAGGTCGATCTCGCGCTGGGCGTCGAGGAGGGAGATCTTGACGCCGTCGACCTTGTCGGGGTGCTCGGCCACGACCTCCAGGAACGTCTCGGTCGCGGCGTCCAGGTCCGTGCTCCCCCAGTAGCCCTCCAGCGCCGGGTCGAACATCGGGCCCAGCCAGTGCAGGATCACGGGCGCCGACGACTGGCGCAGGAGGCGGGCGTAGACCCCGAGGTAGTCCTCCGGGCCCCGGGCGGCGGACGCCAGCGCCCGGGACGCCATGAGGATCGGCTGCGCGCCGGTCTCCTCGACGAGCGCCAGCTGCGTCTCGTACGCGTCGAGGACCTCGGGGATGCGGGCGGGTTCCGGGCCGGTCAGCTGGTCGGCGCCCACTCCGCAGGCGATCCGCCCGCCCGTCGCCCTCGCCTCCGCAGCCGAGCGCCGGATCAGCTCCGCCGCGCCCGCCCAGTCCAGGCCCATCCCCCGCTGCGCGGTGTCCATGGCCTCCGCGACGCCCAGGCCGTGCGACCACAGATGACGGCGGAAGGCGAGGGTCGCGTCCCAGTCGACGGCCGCGGCGGAGTCCGGCGAGACGTCGGCGCGCGGGTCGGCGACGACGTGCGCGGCCGCGAAGACGGTACGGGAGGTCGGCGGGGGGCCGGGCGTGAACACGGCGGGCTCGGCGCGCGGTTCGTACGCGCCGCCGGGCAGCATGATCGTCACAGTGTCAGCTCCGGGACCTCGAGGCGGCGGCCCTGCGCCGACGACCGGAGGCCCAGCTCGGCGAGCTGGACACCGCGCGCGCCCGCCAGCAGGTCCCAGCGGTACGGCTCGTCGAGCGCCACATGCCGTAGGAACAGCTCCCACTGGGCCTTGAACCCGTTCTCGAACTCCCCGTTGTCCGGGACCTCCTGCCACTGGTCGCGGAACGGCTCGGTGGCGGGCAGGTCCGGGTTCCAGACCGGCCTGGGGGTCGCCGAGCGGTGCTGGGCCCGGCAGCGGCGCAGACCGGCGACGGCCGAGCCGTGGGTGCCGTCGACCTGGAACTCGACGAGCTCGTCGCGCATCACCCGTACCGCCCAGGAGGAGTTGATCTGCGCGACCGCCCCGCCCGCCAGCTGGAAGATGCCGTACGCGGAGTCGTCGGCGGTCGCGGCGTACGGCCTCCCGCGTTCGTCCCAGCGCCGGGGGATGTGGGTGGCGACGTGCGCGGTCACGCTCGTCACCCGGCCGAACAGCTCGTGCAGCACGTACTCCCAGTGCGGGAACATGTCGACGACGATCCCGCCGCCGTCCTCGCTGCGGTAGTTCCAGCTCGGGCGCTGGGCCTCCTGCCAGTCGCCCTCGAAGACCCAGTAGCCGAACTCCCCTCGTACGGAGAGGACCTCGCCGAAGAAGCCGCCGTCGAGCAGGCGCTTCAGCTTCAGCATGCCCGGCAGGAAGATCTTGTCCTGGACGACGCCGTGCTTGACGCCGGCGGCCTCGGCGAGGCGGGCCAGGTCCAGCGCGCCGGCCAGGTCCGCGGCGGTCGGCTTCTCGGCGTACACATGCTTGCCCGCGGCCACGGCCTGCTTGATCGCCGCGACGCGGGCGGAGGTGACCTGGGCGTCGAAGTAGATCTCGACGGTGTCGTCGGCGAGCACGGCGTCGAGGTCGGTGGAGAACTCGGCGATGCCGTGGCGCTCGGCGATGGCGCGCAGCGCGGGCTCGCGGCGGCCGACGAGGACGGGCTCGGGCCACAGGACGTCGCCGTCGCCCAGGTCGAGTCCGCCCTGCTCGCGGATCGCGAGGAGGGAGCGCACCAGGTGCTGGCGGTATCCCATGCGCCCGGTGACGCCGTTCATGGCGATCCGCACGGTCCTGCGTGTCACGACGGTGCCTCCATGTCTCCTCGATGACTCCCCGGTGTCCCCATCTATGTCCCCTCCTGCGTCCCCTCGATGTGGCCCAGTTCCCTCGATACGGGTATAGCAAGCGCTTTCTATTCGGTATGAAGCTAGCCTGCCGACAGCGGCCCGGACAAGGGCCCGGGCGATCCGACACGGAGGAAAGCGATGACAGTCACCCTTGCGGATGTGGCGGCACGCGCTCGGGTGTCCCCGGCCACCGTCTCGCGTGTCCTCAACGGCAACTACCCGGTCGCCGCGAACACGCGGGAGCGCGTGCTGCGCGCGGTCGACGAGCTGGACTACGTGCTGAACGGCCCGGCGAGCTCGCTCGCCGCCGCCACCTCCGACCTGGTCGGCATCCTCGTCAACGACATCGCCGACCCCTTCTTCGGGATCATGGCCGGCGCCGCGCAGACGGAGATCGGCGGCCAGGAGGGCACGGGACGCGCGGGCGGCGAGAAGCTCGCCGTCGTCTGCAACACCGGGGGATCCCCGGAGCGCGAGCTGACCTATCTGACCCTCCTCCAGCGCCAGCGCGCCGCGGCCGTGATCCTCACCGGCGGGGCGCTGGAGGACCCGGACCACATCAAGGCGATGACTGCGAAGCTGGCGAAGCTCGCGGACGCGGGCACGAAGGTGGTGCTGTGCGGGCGGCCCCCGCTGACGGCCGGCTACGCGATGGTCGCGGCGCTCACCTTCGACAACCGGGGCGGCGCACGGCGGCTGACCGAGCATCTGCTCTCGCTCGGCCACCGCCGGATCGGCTACGTCGCCGGGCCCGCGGAGCGCACGACGACCCGGCACCGGCTGGAGGGCCACCGGGCGGCGCTCGCCGCGGCCGGGATCGAGGAGGACCAGTCGCGGGTGACCGTGCACGGCCCGTACGACCGGCGCTCCGGCTACGACGCGACGCTCGAACTGCTGCGCCGCGACCCGGAGCTGACGGCCGTCGTCGCCGCGAACGACACGGTGGCGCTGGGGGCCTGCGCGGCCATCCGCGACCAGGGGCTGAGCATTCCGGGCGACATCTCGGTGGCGGGCTTCGACGACCTCCCGTTCTCGGTGGACGCGGTCCCGGCGCTGACGACGGTCCGGCTGCCGCTGTTCGAGGCGGGGGCGCGGGCGGGACGGCTGGCGATGGGGAACGAGGCGCCGCCGCCGGGCGGGATAGCGACGATCGGCGCGGACCTGATGGCAAGGGGCTCGACAGCGAGGGCCCGAACAGGGGCGGGAAGCGGGGGTCCGCAGGGCGGGTAGGGGGTCGGGTCGGGTCGGACCCCGCGCCCCCCGCCTTGCGGCGCCCCGCCCCCCGCCGTACCGTTGACTCAGTCAAGGGATGGTCGGGAGCAGCTCATGCCTATCCAGGAGATCCGCGCCTTCAACCGCTTCTACACCAACCTCATCGGCGCGCTCGACTACAGCAAGCACCTCTACACCCCGTACACCCTCACCGAGTCGCGCGTGCTGTACGAGCTCGCCCACAGCCCCCGCACCGACGCCGCCGATCTGCGTGCCGAGCTCTCGCTCGACGCCGGGTATCTGAGCCGGCTGCTCGCCAAGTTCGAGCGGGACGGGCTCGTCGACCGGGCGCCGTCCGATCTCGACCCGCGGCGCCAGCGCATCACCCTCACCGCCCACGGACGCGAGGCCGCCGCCCTGCTCGACGAGCGGTCGCGGGAGGCCGTGGGCGGCATGATCGCCCATGTGCCGGCCGCCGACCGCGAGCGGCTCGCCGAGGCGATGCGGACCGTGCGCGAGGTCCTCGGGCGCGGCCGGCCCGCGCACCGCGAGGGGCCCGTGCTGCGCGAGCCCGTGCCCGGCGACCTCGGCTGGGTCGTCCAGCGGCACGGAGCGCTGTACGCCGCCGAGTACGGCTGGAACGCGGACTTCGAGGGCCTCGTCGCCCGCATCGTCGCGGACTTCGCCCAGGACCACGACCCTCATCTGGAGCGGATGTGGATCGCCGAGCTGGACGGGCGGCCGGTCGGGTCGGTCATGTGCGTACGCGACGACGCCCCGGCCACCGCGCGGCTGCGGCTGCTGCTCGTCGAGCCCGAGGCGCGCGGGCACGGCCTCGGCGACCGGCTGGTGCGGGCCGTCGTGGATTTCGCGCGCGATGCGGGGTACCGGGAGGTAGTGCTGTGGACCAATGACGTGCTGACCGGGGCCCGCCGGATCTACCAGCGGGCCGGGTTCGCGCTCGTCTCCGAGAAGCCGCACCGCTCGTACGGAGCGGATCTGGTCGGCCAGGACTGGCGGCTGCCCCTTCAGGAAGGAACGGTCAAGTGAAGTTCGCGTTCTCCACCCTCGGCGTGCCGACGATGCCCATCCCCGAGGTGGTCGCCCTGGCGGCGGACACGGGCTGTCAGGGCGTGGAGCTGCGCGCCCACCCAGAGGAGCCGGTGCACCCTCGCATCGGCGCGCGCGAACGGGCCGCGGTGGTCGAGGAGTTCCGGCGCTCCGGCGTCGAGATTCTCACGGTCGCCGGATACGCGCAGGTCGCGGCCCCCGAGGGCGAGGTGGACGAGAACGACCTGCGGCTCGAGATCGAGCAGCTCCTGGAACTGGCCAGGGACCTGGGCGCGCCCTACGTCCGCGTCTTCCCCGGCGGCGGCGACCAGGACCCGGACGCCGCCGACGCGGTGGGCGCGCGCCGTCTGGGCGCGGCGGCGGAGACCGCGGCCGACCTGGGCGTACGGATTCTGCTGGAGACCCACGACTCGCACCGCACCGGCACGGACGTCTCCCGGGTCCTCGGCCCGGTGGGCCACAAGAACGCGGGCGCGCTGTGGGATGTGCTGCACCCCTGGCTGGGCGGCGAGGCCCCGGCGACCACCCATGCGGCGCTCTCCCCCTTCCTCGGCTATGTGCAGGTCAAGGACGTCGCGTCGGCTGAGGACACCGCCCCGCTCCCGCTCGGCGAGGGCGTGCTCCCGCTCGCCGAGTGCCTGGGGACGCTCACCGAGGAGACGTGGCTGTGCTGGGAGTACGAGAAGCGCTGGTATCCGGGAGCGGCCGACCTGCCGGGGCTGCTGGCGCCGGGCCGCGAGCATCTGCGGAGCCTGCTGGGACGCTGACGGGGGCCGTCCCCGCCCGGCGGCCGGGCAGCGAGGCCAGCGCCACCCCGCCCACCAGCAGCGCCGCCGCGCACCACCGCAGGCCCGTCGCCGACTCGTCGAGGAAGAGGGCCGCCGAGGACATCCCGAAGACCGGGACGAGCAGCGAGAAGGGGGCCACCGAGGAGGCGGGGTAGCGGCGCAGCAGCCAGCCCCAGGCCCCGAAGCCGAAGACGGTGGTGACCCAGGCGACGTAGACGACGACCCCGGCGCCCGTCCAGTCCAGCGAGCGCAGCGCGGCCAGATCGCGGTCCGGGCCTTCGAGCAGCAGGGACAGGGCGAGCAGCGGGAGTACGGGGACGGTGCTCACCCAGACCATGAAGTTCAGCGCGTCCGGCGGGGACGCCTTGCGGGTGAGCACGTTGGAGACGCCCCAGCAGGCCGCGGCCGCCACGCAGAGGGAGAAGCCGAGCAGCGGGCCCGAGGCGCCTTCGTCGACGGCGGCGACCCCGATGCCCGCGAGCGCGACCGCCATGCCCAGCACGCGTATCCGGCCGGGGCGCTCGCCGAGCGCCAGGAAGGCGAACACGGCGGTGAAGACCGCCTGGATCTGCAGGACGAGGGAGGACAGCCCGGCGGGGGCGCCCCGGTCCATCCCGGTGAAGAGCAGGCCGAACTTGGCGACGCCGAGCACCAGTCCGACGCCGACGATCCACTTCCAGGCGACCTTGGGGCGGCCGACGAAGAAGACCGCGGGCAGCGCCGCGGCCAGGAAGCGCAGGGCGGAGAAGAGCAGCGGCGGGAAGTGGTCGAGGCCGATCTCGATGACGACGAAGTTGACTCCCCACACCGCGGCGACGGCGGCGGCGAGGGCGATGTGTGCAGGGCGCATGGGATTGAGCATCACCGAGGCGACCGTGTAGCACTAGCGCGGATTTCTTCATGATTGGATGAAGCAGAATTAACCGATCAGGATGACGTCAGGACTGACCGGGCGCCGAGTCGGGAATGACCAGATCCGACGAGCGACGAGTATCGACGAGGAGGCCGCCGTGCTCGATCTCGCCAGGCTGCGCGCCCTGCACGCCGTGTCCGTGTACGGAACCGTCGGCGCCGCTGCCGCCGCCCTCGGATACACCCCCTCGGCGGTCTCCCAGCAGATCGCCAAACTGGAGCGGGAGACCCGCACCACCCTGCTGGAGCGCCAGGGCCGGGGCGTCCGCCTCACCGACGAGGCGCGTCAGCTCGCCGACACCGCGCAACAGCTGCTCTCGATCGTGGAGCGGGCCGAGGTGCTCCTCGAAGAGCGCCGCGGGGTGCCCTCCGGCCGGCTCGCCGTCGGCTGCTTCGCCAGCGCGGCGCGCGGGCTGATGCCCCAGGTGCTCGCGGAGCTGGCCCGCCGTCACCCCTCCCTCGACGCACGGCTGTCCGAGGTCGATCCGCATATCTCGATAGACCTGGTCTCGCGCGGAGTGATCGACCTGGCCGTCGCGCACGACTGGGACATCGCCCCGATGCCCGCCCCGGCGGGCGTGGAGCAGGCGGTCATCGGCGACGACCTGTGCGACGTCCTGGTGCCGGCGGGGCATCCGCTGGCGGCGGCGGAGTCCGTGCGGCGCGAGGACCTCACGGCGGAGCGCTGGATCACGCAGCCGCCGGGCACCGTGTGCCACGACTGGCTGATGCGCACGCTGCGCGCGGCGGGCTCCGAGCCGCTGATCGTCCATCAGGCCGAGGAGAACCACACTCAGGTAGCCCTCGTCGCCGCCGGTCTCGGCGTCGCGCTCGTGCCCCGGCTGGGGCGCGGGCCGCTGCCGCCCGAGGTGGCGACGGTACGGCTGACTCCGGTGCCGAAGCGGCGGCTGTGCGCGCTGTGGCGCACGGGAGCGGCGCGACGGCCGGCCATCACGGAGGCCGTGCGGACGCTCCAGGAGCTCTGGCCCGGGGTCGCGGCCGGCGTCTGACGCGAACGTCCTGCGTGCGAGCTCGACCCCCGATCCGGCCCGGGCCCTGTCCAGACCGGGCGTGAGGCCTCCCACCAGCCCCAGACACCGTCCGTACCGGGCCCGCGGCTTCCCGCCCGGACACCAGGCCCGCGGCCTCCCGCCCGAACACCGGGCCCGGGGCGCCCACCAGCCCCAGACACCGTCCGTACCCGGCCCGCGGCTTCCCCGCGCGGATACCGGGCCCGGGGCACCCCAGCCCCGAGCCCCGCCCCCCACCCGAACCCCGCGGAGGACCCGCGGCCTCCCCGCCCGGACACCGGGCCCGGGATATCCAGCCCGACCCGGGGCACCGGGCCCCGGACTTCCCCGCCCGAACACCGGGCCCGGGGCGCCCACCGGCCCCGGACACCGTCCGTACCGGGCCCGCGGCTTTCCCGCCCGGACACCAGGCCCCGGACATCCCGCCCCGAGCCCCGCCCCCCACCCGAGCCCCGCCGAGGACCCGCGGTCTCCCCCGTCCCCGAACCCCCGCCCGTCCCTCGTTCCGAGAAACTCCGCGCCGCCGGGAACCCGCTGCCGTGCCGCGGCGTCCAAGCGCCGTGCTGCCGCTGAGTCACCGCAGGGCGGTGTCGGCTCTCGCCGCTGGCCGCGATCGCTGACTCCCCTCTCCAGCCGCCCGCGGCCGGCAGCCCGCCGCCACCGGTGCACCCCCTCCGAACGCACCGGTGGCGGACCCCCGTCCCGGTGACCTTCCGCGCGCCGCGACCGCTTTCTGTTGCCACACCCTTGACCTGGCAGTTATTTTCCGGCTATCCGTGAGTCCTTGGAAGTTTCCTTCAACTCCCTTGTCGAGCAAGGCCGGAAGGAGCACCCATGCACGACCGGAGCCTCTCCAGACGCACCCTCCTCACCGCCACCGCCACCGCCACCGCCATCGCGGCGGGCGCGGTCGCCACGGCGTCCCCCGCCGTCGCGGCCGCTTCCCAGCCCTCTCCGTTCTCCCGCCACAGCCGCCACAGCCGCCTCAAGCGCCTCATCGACCGGATGAGCCTGGAGGAGAAGATCGGCCAGCTCTTCGTGATGCGGGTGTACGGACACTCGGCCACCGCCCCCGACCAGGCCGACGTCGAGCTCAACCTCAAGGAGATCGGCGTCCGCACCGCCGCCGAGCTCGTCGCCAAGTACCACGTCGGCGGCGTCATCTACTTCGCCTGGGCGCACAACACCCGCGATCCGCACCAGATCGCCGAGCTGTCCAACGGCCTCCAGCGGGCCGGGCTCGCCCAGCCGACGCCCGTGCCGCTGCTCATCTCCACCGACCAGGAGCACGGCATCGTCGCCCGGATCGGCCAGCCCGCCACGCTGCTGCCGGGCGCGATGGCGCTGGGCGCGGGCGGCTCCCGCGGCGCCGCCCGCAAGGCCGCGCAGATCGCCGGAGCCGAGCTGGCCGCGATGGGCGTCCGCCAGAACTACGCGCCGGTCGCCGACGTCAACGTCAACCCCGCCAACCCGGTCATCGGCGTGCGCTCCTTCGGCGCGGACCCGGACGCGGTCGCCGGCATGGTCGCCGCGCAGACCCGCGGCTATCAGAGCGCGGGCGTCGCCGCGACCGCCAAGCACTTCCCCGGGCACGGCGACACCACGGTCGACAGCCACACCGGCATCCCCGTCATCACGCACACGCGCCGGCAGTGGGAGGAGATCGACGCGCCGCCCTTCCGCGCGGCCATCGCCGCCGGGATCGACTCGATCATGACGGCGCACATCCAGTTCCCGGCGCTGGACCCCAGCAACGACCCCGCCACGCTCTCCCGTCCCATCCTCACCGGCATCCTCCGCGAGGAGCTGGGCTACGACGGGGTGGTCGTCACCGACGCGCTCAATATGCAGGGCGTGCGGGACAAGTACGGCGACCACCGCGTGCCGGTGCTCGCGCTCAAGGCGGGCGTGGACCAGCTGCTCAACCCGCCGAATCTGGCCGTCGCCTGGAACGGCGTGCTCAGCGCCGTCAAGAGCGGCGAGCTCAGCGTCGCCCGCCTCGACGAATCGATCCTGCGGATTCTGCGGCTGAAGCAGCGACTGGGCCTGTTCCAGGACCCGTTCGTCTCCGCGCGGGGTGTGGACCGCACGGTCGGCATCCGTCCGCATCTGCGCGCCGCCGACGAGATCGCCGACGCCACGACCACCCTGCTGGTCAACGAGGACGGGCTGCTGCCGCTCAGCCGTCGCAGGGAGCCGAACCTGCTGGTCGTCGGCGCGGACCCGGCGTCGCCGACCGGGTCGACGGGACCGCCGACCGCCGTGCTGGCGGAGGCGTTCGGCGAACTGGGCTTCGCGGCCGAGGCCCTGTCCACCGGGACCGCCCCGACCGCCGCGACGATCGCCGACGCGGTGCGGGCGGCCGGCGGCCGGGACGCGGTGATCGTCGCGACGTACAACGTCACCGTGGCCAGCTCCCAGCGGACCCTGGTGACCCGGCTGGCCGCGACCGGGATCCCGGTCGTGACCCTCGCGATCCGCAATCCGTACGACATCGCCCAGCTGACCGGCGTGCGCGCCTCGCTCGCCGCGTACTGCTGGACCGATGTCGAACTCCGCGCGGCGGCAAGGGCGATCGCCGGCCACCGCAGCCCCGGCGGGCGGCTGCCCGTGCCCGTCCAGCGAGCGGACGACCCCACGCAGGTGCTGTATCCGATCGGACACGGTCTGACGTACGAGGAGCGTACGCAGCCGTAATACGCGCCACCGGCGCGCTCCCCCCATTCGTGCCGAACCATCCCGTGCGTCTGGCGTGCGCCCGCCACGGCGGGCCACGCTTGACCTGCCGACCGGGGGGTCGGCGGGGGTGGTCCGGGGGGTCCAGATGCTGCAACACACGCGCTCGGCCGGGGCGGTCAGCGCCCTGGTGCTGGTGCTTGGCCTGATTCTGGCGTTCACGGCGGCCTGCCAGCAGGCGACCGGCCACGTCAGCGCGCACAACGGCCCGGCGGGCAGCGTGCAGAGCGCGGCGCCGACGCCGACCGGGTACGGCGCGGTGTTCCTGGGGACAGGCGACTGCGGCTCGCGCGGGCGGGAGTTCCGCGAGGTGCCGTGCACCAGCGAGAAGGCGGCGGCGCGGGTGATCGCGCGGTACGAGGGCCGTACGGCCGCCGGGCCGACCTGTCCGCAGGCCACCGACTTCGTGCTGCACATCTCCGAGAACCGCCCGTCCGCCGACGAGGACGGCGACGGGGAGGTCGGCCGGGGATATGCCTGCATGCGCAACCTGGAGCCGCCGCACCCGGGCGACCCGGGCGGGGGCGGCGGGCCGCACACGGTCGTCGGGGACTGCGTCTACGCCGCGGGCGGGGGCCAGGTGAAGGAGACGTCCTGCGACGGATCGGGCGAGCGGGACCCGGAGTTCGCGGTGGCGTCGGCGGTGGACCGCAGGGCGCAGTGCCCGCGGACGACGGCGCTCTACGTCCAACTGGGCGGCGAGAGCCCGGTGGGCTGCGCCCGCCGCGTCTGAGGCTCACGCGGCGGGCGCAGGCTGCCCGCCGGGCAGGGGCAGGCTGCTCGACCACCGCGTTCGATACTCGCCCCACGCGCAGCCGCGCCCGCCCGGGTGCGGGGTGCACGTGGGCGGGCGCGGTCGGGGCGTGCGGGGGCTACGGGCGCAGGGCCGGCGTCCGCTCGATGTCGCGCTTGTCGAGCTTCGCGTCGAAGCCCGTCAGCGGCTTCGCCTTGGCCGGGTCGTCGACGACGGCGGCCGGGGCGACGCCCGCCCACCGCAGGATCGCCGCGGTCGCCTTCGCCTTCTGCTCCGGCACGAGACCGGCGACGTTGGCTCCGTGGTTGGCGCCGGGGGCCGTGTACACATAGCTGTCACGGCTGCCCTTGCCGACGCGGAACTGCTCCGCGCCCCAGGGGTCGTTCTCGCCGTAGACGAACATCATCCGCTGGGCCTTGTGCTTCACCCACTGGTCGACGTCGTCCATCACCCAGGGCTTGAAGCGCATCGGGATGTCGCGCGGCACGAAGTTCCGCGGCGGCTGGTACCCGTACCGGCTCAGGCCGTTGAGGTGGGGCTGCTTGATGTTCGGCGAGCCCAGCTCGGTGCCGGCCTGGTAGTAGTACGGCGTGTACGTGCTCAGCGTCTGGTCGGTGTAGAACGAGAAGCCGGAGATCGCGTCGATCGAGTCGTAGATCTGCTGGTCGGTCGCGGTCGCCGCGTCCGGGATCGACGCGCAGTCGGCGAGCAGGCTGTACTGCCAGAAGCCCCAGACGTAGTCGAGGACGACGGCCTCGTACGCCTTGTCCAGGCTGCCGACCGTGGTGAAGGTCGCGCCCTCGGCGGTCGCCCACGCCTGGTACTTGGCCTCCAGCGGCTCGCGGCGCACCAGCGCCTCGCGCTGCACCGCGTTCAGCTTGTCGCGGCACTCCTTGGTGCCGACGCCGGCGAGGAAGCGGTCGTAGGCCGAGTCCTCCTTGTTCACCACGTCGTTGGGGGCGACGTACGCGACGACGCCGTCCATGTCGGACGGGTAGTAGCGCTCGTAGTAGGTGGCGGTCATGCCGCCCTTGGAGCCGCCCGTGGTGAGCCAGTTCTTCGCGTAGACCTTCTTCAGGGCCTTGAAGAGGCGGTGCTGGTCGCTGGCTGCCTGCCAGATGTCGAGCTTGGACCAGTTGGCCGGGTCGGGGCGGGACGGCGTGAAGAAGCGGTACTCCAGGGAGACCTGGTTGCCGTCGATGATCGCCGTCGGCTCGCTGCGGCGGGGCGTGGTGGACACGTTGTAGCCGGAGGTGAAGAAGACGGTGGGGCGGCTGACGTCCTTGTGCAGCAGGGTGATGCGCTGCTTGAACGTGCCCTTGCCCGGGTGCCGGTGGTCGACCGGCTGTGTGTAGTTGAGGACGAAGAAGCGGTAGCCCGGGTACGGCTTCTCCTCGATGAGACTCATGCCCGGGATCGCCAGGATCCGGTCCTTGATGTCCGTGCCGGCCTTCGGCTCGGCGGCGGTAGCCGCACCGGCCGAGACGCCGGCCGCGCTCAACGTGCCTATGAGCACGACGAGCGACAGCAGCCATCTGAGCGCCTTGCGCATTGACCCTCCCCTTGATTCACCAGCGGTCGCGGTGAACCTAGCGGGGGCAACGCCCGGCCCGCCAGACCCAGTTGAGCCCGGAGCGCGCCTTGGGGCTCGGCATGGGCTGTCTCAGGGGATTCCTCCCGGGACCTCCCCCCGGACCTCCCCCGGGATCTTCTCCGAATCTCCCCGGGCGCTGAACCGGATCTCCCAGGACCGTGGACCGGATCTCCCGGGGTCGTGGACCGGCCTTCCCGGGCCCTGAACCGGATCCCCCGGGGCCCTGGACCGGATCCCCCCGGGCCCGGAACCGGGTCTCCCGGGGCCGTGGCCTCCCCGGACCCTGGACCGGATCCGCCTGCGGCCCTCCGCGGCGCCGTCCCGCACCCCGCCCCCGAGCCGTTCCGTCCCCACCCCGCCCCGCCCCCGCCCGGGGACCGCTCAGCAGAAGATCCAGCCGGTGGAGCCGGTGACTCCGGAGACCGTGCCCGCCGCGCGCACACAGCGGTGGAGCGCGTACACGGTGACGGGTCCGGCCTGGCGGCGGAAGCGCCCCTTGTCGACGGCGGCGTGGCCGCCGCGCGGCTGGAGGGAGACGGACATCACGCGCTTGGGGCCGGGCTTCTTGGCGACGGTGACGGCGCAGGCGTACTGCCGGCCCTTGTAGACGCGCAGCTCGCCCGTGGCGAACTTGACCGTCTTCACCTTCTTCCCCGAGCACGGCGACTGGGCGGCCGCGTCGGCGCGATGGGCGCCAGGACCGACCAGGGTGAGACCGAGGGCAAGCACAGCCATGAACACGACAGCCCCTCGAGCGATCGGCCGCCGAGCCACCGGCCTCCGAGCCGTCGACCGCCGAGCGATCGACCGCCGGAAGCCCCTGTTCCCGGTCTCACCGAACACGCACGTCTCCCTCGCCACTACCCCGTACATGCGTACGACGCGGCCGTACCGCAAATGGTTGCGGCTTTCGCTCACACGATCGCCGGCTCGTCCTCGCCGATGCCGACGAAGGTCCGCCAGAGCGCCGCGTACCGGCCGCCCAGCGCCAGCAGCTCGTCGTGCGTGCCGTCCTCGGCGACCCGGCCGTCCGCCATCACGACCACCCGGTCCGCGCGGGCCGCCGTGGTCAGCCGGTGGGCCACGACCAGGGTGGTGCGGCGGCCGGTGAGACGGTCGGTGGCCTGGTTGACCTGCGCCTCGGTGGCCAGGTCCAGCGCCGCGGTCGCCTCGTCGAGCAGCAGCACGTCCGGGTCGACCAGCTCGGCGCGGGCGAGGGCGATCAGCTGTCGCTGGCCGGCGGAGAGGTTGCGGCCGCGTTCGGAGACCTCGTGCAGATAGCCGCCGTCGAGGGTGGCGATCATGTCGTGCGCGCCGACCGCGCGGGCCGCCGCCTCCACCTCGGCGTCGCTCGCGCCGGGGCGTCCGTAGGCGATGGCGTCGCGGACCGTGCCGGAGAAGAGGTACGCCTCCTGCGGCACCACGCCGAGCCGGTGCCGGTAGGCCGTCAGATCCAGGTCCCGCAGGTCCATGCCGTCGGCCGTGACCCGGCCCGCCGTCGGGTCGTAGAACCGCGCGACCAGCTTGACCAGCGTCGACTTGCCCGCACCGGTCTCGCCGACGAACGCGACGGTCTGCCCGGCCGGGATGCGCAGGTCGATGCCCTCCAGGGCCGCCTCCTCGTCGCCGTAGGAGAAGGACACCCCCTCGAACGCGATGTCGCCGCGCAGCGAGGGCACCTCCTGCGGCGCCTTCGCGGCGGCGGTCGACGTGGGCTCCCGCAGCAGCTCCTGGATCCGGCCCAGCGAGACGGTGGCCTGCTGGTATCCGTCGAAGACCTGGGAGAGCTGCTGCACCGGCGCGAAGAACAGGTCGATGTACAGGAGGTAGGCGACCAGCGCGCCCGCGGTGAGCGTGCCCGCCTCGATCCGGCCCGCGCCGACGATCAGCACCGCCGCGGCGGCCACCGAGGCGAGCAGCTGGACGAAGGGGAAGTAGACCGAGATCAGCCACTGGCCGCGCACGCGCGCCTGGCGGTAGCTGTCGCTGCGGCCGGCGAAGCGGGACACGCCGTCGTGCTCGCGGCCGAACGCCTGGACGATCCGCAGACCGGAGACGGACTCCTGGAGGTCGGCGTTGACGACGCTGATGCGCTCACGGGCCAGCTCGTACGCCTTGACGCTCTTGCGGCGGAAGAAGTACGTGCCGACGATCAGGACGGGCAGGGTCGCGAAGACCACCAGCGCCAGTTCCACGTCGATGACGACGAGCACGACCATGATGCCGAAGAACGTGACGACCGAGACGAACGCCGTGACCAGGCCGGTCTGCAGGAACGTCGACAGGGCGTCCACGTCCGTCGTCATCCGGGTCATGATCCGGCCGGTCAGCTCGCGCTCGTAGTAGTCCAGCCCGAGCCGCTGGAGCTGGGCGAAGATCTTCAGGCGCAGGGAGTACAGGACGCGTTCGCCGGTGCGGCCTGTCATCCGGGTCTCGCCGATCTGCGCGACGAACTGCACGGCCACCGTGACCAGCGCGAGGGCCGAGGCCGCCCACACCGCGCCCAGCGCCAGCTGGGTCACGCCGTCGTCGATGCCGTGCCGGATCAGGATCGGCAGCAGCAGGCCCATGCCCGCGTCGACGGCGACGAGCAGCAGGCTGACCAGCAGCGGCAGTCCGAAGCCGCCCAGCAGTCGGCGCAGTCCGTACGAGTCCTCGGGGCGCACCGCGCGGGCCTCGTCGACGGCGGGAGCGTCGGTGGCCGGGGGCAGCGCCTCGACCTGGGCGAGGAGCTCGGGGGTCGCGCCGGGGGCGGCGGACTCCTCGACGCTCTCCTCGCGCACCCACAGGCGGGGCGTGATGCCGCGCTCGGCGTCGAACTCCGCGTCGATCTCGTCTCGTACGGTCCGGTCCTCGCGCGGCACGTCCAGCGACGGGGCGTGCCCCGGCGAGACGCCGCCGAGCTCGTCGGGGTCGGTCAGCAGCCGGCGGTACAGGGCGGAGCGGCGCTCCAGCTCCTCGTGGGTGCCGACGTCGGCGAGACGGCCGTCGTCGAGGACCGCGATCCGGTCGGCGAGGCCGAGGGTGGAGCGGCGGTGGGCGATGAGCAGGGTGGTGCGCCCGGCCATGACCTGCTTGAGGGCCTCGTGGATCTCGTGCTCGACGCGGGCGTCGACGGCGGAGGTGGCGTCGTCGAGCAGGAGCAGCCGGGGGTCGGTGAGGATCGCGCGGGCCAGGGCGACGCGCTGGCGCTGGCCGCCGGAGAGGGTGAGTCCGTGCTCGCCGACGGTGGTGTCGTAGCCGTCGGGCAGCTCGGCGATGAAACGATCCGCCTGGGCGGCGCGCGCGGCGGCCTCGATCTCCTCGTCGCTGGCGTCGGGCTTTCCGTACGCGATGTTGGCGCGCACGGTGTCGGAGAAGAGGAAGCTGTCCTCCGGCACGAGCCCGATGGCGGCCCGCAGCGACTGGGAGGTCAGCTCGCGCACATCGTGGCCGCCGACGAGGACCGCGCCGCGCTGGACGTCGTAGAAGCGGGGCAGCAGGAGCGAGACGGTGGACTTGCCGCTGCCGGAGGCGCCGACGACGGCGACGGTCTCGCCCTCCCCGATCTCGAGGGAGAAGCCGTCGAGGACCGGGCGCTCGTGGTCGTACCCGAAGGTGACGTCGTCGAACTCGACGGTGGCGGGGGCGTCGGCCGGGAGCTCCTTCGTGCCGTCCTTGAGGGTCGGCTCGGTGTCGATCAGCTCCAGTACGCGCTCCACGCCGGCCTGTGCCTGCTGGCCGACGGTCAGCACCATGGCGAGCATCCGGACGGGGCCGACGAGCTGGGCGAGGTAGGTGGAGAAGGCGACGAAGGTGCCGAGGGTGATCTGGCCCCGGGTGGCGAGCCAGCCGCCGAGCGCGAGCATCGCGACCTGGCCGAGGGCGGGGACGGCCTGGAGGGCGGGGGTGTACTTCGAGTTCAGCCGGATGGTGCGCAGCCGGCCCGCGAAGAGCTTCCGGCTGACCTCGCGCAGCTTGCCGGTCTCCTGCTCCTCCTGGCCGAAGCCCTTGACGACGCGTACGCCGGAGACGGCGCCGTCGACGACGCCCGCGACGGCGGCGGCCTGGCTCTGGGCGTACCAGGTGGCGGGGTGCAGCCGGGTGCGGCTGCGCCGGGCGATGATCCAGAGCGCGGGGGCGAGGGCGAGGGCGATCAGGGTCAGCGGGGGCGACAGCCACGCCATGACCACGAGGGATATGAGGAAGAGCAGGACGTTCCCGATGGTCATCGGGAGCATGAAGAGCAGGCCCTGGATCAGCTGGAGGTCGCTTGTGGCGCGGCCGACGACCTGGCCGGTGGAGAGCTCGTCCTGGCGTCTGCCGTCGAGACGGGTGATCGTGCCGTACATCTCGGTACGGAGGTCGTGCTGGACGTCGAGGGCGAGGCGGCCGCCGTAGTAGCGGCGTATGTAGGTGAGGACGTAGACGGCGACCGCGGCGGCTATGAGGAGCCCGGTCCACAGGGCGAGGGGCCTGGTGCTGTCCCCGATCACGTCGTCGATGACGACCTTGGTGATCAGGGGGACGACGGCCATGACGGCCATGCCGGCGAGGGAGGAGCCGAGTGCGAGCACCACGTTGCGCCGGTATCGCCAGGCGTAACCGGCCAGCCGCCGTGCCCACCCTTGGTCTGCCGCCGCCACGTGGTGCCTCCCCGTATTGATCTGGTGCAGTTTGCTCTCGTCATGCTCTCGCGCAGACCGATCTCGTGCGGATCCGGTCTACCGGAAGGCACCAACGCGCGGAGCAGCTGATTTCATCCCGTTGAAACAGAGTGCAGCCGACTCCGGTCGCAGGTCCTAGGACCGTCAGCGGAGCGCGGCCGGGCGGCGTCGCGCTCCGGCGCCTGTCCGCTAGGGGTGCTGCGGCGCCGCGGGGAAGTCCTCGCGCGGGGCGGCGGGCGGCGTGAAGAGCGTGCTGGGGGCCGCCGAGGGCGTCAGATCCTTGTGGACGGCGCGGGCGACGGCCTGGATGGTGGCGACGCCGTCGTTCATGGTCTTGTTCCCGTGGGTGAGCACGGTCATCTGGTAGTCGTGCTGGGACCCGGTGAACGCGCCGATGCTGTGGACCCGCCAGCCCAGGGTCTTCCGCTCCAGCCAGCCGTTCTTGACGTGTATGCCGGCGGTGGCGGGCGCGCCGGCCGGGGCGCCCCAGCGCTGGGAGGCGACGACCTTGCCCATCAGCTTGAGTATGTAGGCGCGGGCGTTGTCGCTGAGCACGGAGTTCTTGGCGGTGATCAGGCCGAGGAGCTTCTGCTCGTCGCGCACGGTGATCTGGGTGAGCCCCCAGTAGCCGCCGGAGCCGGGGACGGTCTGGGTCATGCCCGCGGCCGTGAGGAAGCCCTTGACCTTGGTGACGCCGAGCTGCTTCCACAGGGCACTCGTGGAGGCGTTGTCCGACTTGGTGATCATGGCCGTGGCCAGGTCGGACTCACGCTTGGTAAGCAAGCGGTTCGTCTTCTTCGCATCCCACAGCAGGGTGGCGAGGACGGTCGTCTTGACGATGCTCGCGGAGTCGTAGCGCTGGTCGCCGCGCAGGGTGCAGCTGGTGCCGGTCTTGCGGTCGCGCAGACCGACGGCGACGGTGCCCTTGCGGTTCTTCAGCGCGGCGGTGATGTCCTTGGCGAGCTTGTCGGCCAGCCCGGCCTTGGCCGATACACAGCTGACCTGCGGCGTCGCGGTCGCGGCAGCGGCGGGCACGGCTCCGATGAGCGGCACGCTCAGCGCGGCGGCGAGCGTGACGACGGCTATGCGTCGGTGGTGAGTCATGTCTTTCCCGTCCCCCAGGAGATGTGGCGGGCGCGGTCGTGGGGGCGCCCGCCACAGTTGACTCACCAGTGCTTGAAAAGTTGTACGCAGTCATATGGATCGTACTGGTCGACTGCGAGGGGTCTGAACGGTCAGCCGGTACAGGCGGGTGATCTGGAGGGGGTTCTGGTTGTCGTCGCTGGCGAGGAGGAGCCGCAGCCGCCCACCTGGCCCGCGCCCGGTGACGGCGAGGGCCTCGATGTTGTCGAGGAGGGGGTTGGGCTGGGGCTGCTTGGCGGGGGCGCCGAGGGAGGGGCAGTGGACGAGGTCGGCGAGGAGGGTCTTGCGGACGAGCCGTACGTCGTCGCCGACGGCCTCCTGGCCTGTCGCCCGTACGTCGTCGGCCTGCCGCAGGTCGGCGAGGTAGAGCCGGACGGTGTTGCCGACTCCGGCGGTGAACCCGCGCTCCAGGACGAGCAGCCGCCCGTCGCCGGCCGCGGCGGTCTCGCTGACGCCGAGCCCGCCGTCGACGCGGTAGGCGTACTGCGCGGAGAGCTGGAAACCGTCCCCGCCGCCGTGCCGCCGCCAGGTCTGCACCCGCACCACGTCGGCCGGGTCGCCGGCGAGCGCGCCCTCCATGGCGGCGACGAGGGTGCGTCCCCCGGGCTGCAGGGCGAGCCCCTCGAAGGTCTGGTTCGGCGCGGCCCGCCCCTGTGGAGCGACGCGCAGCTCGGGCGGCACGGCCAGGCGCCCCAGCAGCGCCCCGTCCCGGCCGTAGCGCCGCACGGACGGCTCGGACTCGGAGCTGACGAGCCGGCTCCCGTCGCGCTCGACGACGAGCCCCTCGGAGTCCAGCGGCGCCCCGCTCTCGTCGGCGAGGAGGGCGACGGAGCGGGGGGCGTGGGTCCGCCGGTCGAGGGCGAACAGCTCGGAGCGGTCGGAGAGCGCGGCGATCGTCCCGTCCTGGTCGACGGCGAGGGCGGAGAGGTTCCCGACGAAGCGCCCCTGGAACCGGGTCTTGTCGAGGACGTCGGAGTACCCCTCGACGCCGACGCGCGCCGAGCAGGCCCGCGACGATCCGGGGGCGGGCGGCTGTGCGGAGGCGGGCGCGGCGCTCAGGCAGGCGCTGACGCCCAGCCCGGCGGCGAGGAGGGCGAGTTGGCTTCGCAGACGCATGCCACCCACGCTAGGCGGGGCGAGTTGAGCGTGGGGAGGACGCGTCGTGAACGTTCTGAGCGCCACCCGGACGCAGAACGGACGTTCCATGTCGAACCGTTCGGGGTAGTGATCCAGCTCTGACGGAGGGAAACGGGGGACGCTTCCATGTCATCCAGCCAGCAGGCCGAAGCCCATCTCTGCGGCCGGCTCTACGCGGTTCTCGCCGCGCTCCAGAGCCTCGGCGCACCGCCGAGCAAACGGACGCTCGCCAAGGAGGGCGCCAGCGCGAGGGCGTCCCGCAACCCGTACGAGCACCTGCACAGACATCTCCAGGCGATGGGCGGCTACTTCGTGGACGCGCGCAAACGGGGTCACGGAGACCTCGCCACGGAACTGCTCCGGTCGGTACCGGACCTGCTGCCGCCGGGCGGCAAGGAGCTGCCGCGGACGTTCGGCCACGCCCAGGTGGAGGAGTTCTTCCGCGGCCTCCAGTCCGAACAGGCCGCCCAGCGCAAGGCGCACGCGTCGCTGGCGTGAGGCGAGAGTGTGCGGGGACGGGGGCGTTGGGCGGAAGGCGCCTGGGCGGTGTCGGGCCTCCGCTTCCCCGCCCGTTCCCCGCCCGCCCCACAGATCGGTCCCATTCTCACCAAACCAGTCTTCACATCATCCGCTCATGCACACGCTGTGAGCGCTACGGTTCATTCTGTGCGCACAAAGTGCGACCCACATCACACATCTAGGTGTTGCGGCCCAGAGGTCTGCCCTCGCTATGGCCGCGAGTCTCGGGGGACCGCATGCGTGAGATGGCCAAGGGCTCCAACGTCGGCCTGGCAGCCCTGAGCGAGGACACCGGCTCGGTGATCGTGAGCCTCAACTGGAGCAGCTCGACAGGGGACGGCGACGCGGATGTGTCCGTGCTGCTTCTGGGCGCGGACGGCAGGGTACGGAGCGACGCCGACTTCTTCTTCTACAACAATCCCGCGGCGGCGGACGGCAGCGTGCAGCTGCTGGGCAAGACGCCGACCGGCAGCGGCAGCGAAGACCGCATCAGCCTCGATCTGACGGCGGTGGCCCCGGACGTCGCGCGCATCGTCGTGGCTGCCAGCCAGTACGGCGGCGCACGCTTCGGCGAGCTGGACGACCTGCGGGTGACGCTCAGCGATCGCACTGGGGAGACGCTGCTCGGATTCTCCATCGTGGACGCGTGCATCGAGAGCGCGTTCCTCTTCGGCGAGCTGTACCGGCGGGGCGAGGAGTGGAAGTTCCGCGCGATCGGCCAGGGATACGAGACGGGTCTGGCGGGTCTGGCCACCGACTTCGGCATCGAGGTCGACGACGCCGAGGAAGCCGACGAGAGCGGGGGCGAAGGCGGCGTCGAGGGCGGCGAGACCGCCGTGGAGGCGGCCGCGAAGGAGCCTGCGCCCGTCGTCGAGGCGCCGCCGGCGCCGGCCGTGGAGGCGCCGACGCCCCTCCCCACGACGGCAGTCGGCGAGCCCCAGGCGCCCACCGCGGCGCCGACGACGCCCGCGCGCGGTCCTCGTACCGCCAAGAAGAAGGTCACGCTGCCCAAGGCGGCCAAGAAGTCGCTCGCGGAGAACGACTCCTGGAAGCCCGCCCGCCTCTTTCCCGCCCCCTCGCTCAGGAGCGACAAGGAACGCGAGCTGCGGGCCACTTCCGTGCTGCTGTCGGTGATGGCCGAGGCGCCCGAGTTCGGGCGCCGGCTCACCGCCGCCTTCGGCGCGCCCGCCGGCCGTATGCAGACCTTCACCGAGGTCGCGCTGCCGCACGGAGACTCTCCGAAACGGCCCGACGGCGTGATCCGCGTGGAACGGGCGGGCAAGCTGTGGACCGCCCTGGTCGAGACGAAGACCAATGGGAATCCGCTCAAGTCCGAGCAGGTCCAGAACTACATGGACATCGCCGCTCGCCGCGGCTACGAAGCCGTCATCACGATCTCCAACGACGTCGCCCTGGAAGGCAGCCCGCTGGTCGACGTCAGGACGGACGGGCGCCGCAAGCACAAGGTCGCCCTGTGGCACCTGTCCTGGGCCGAAGTGGCCCATCAGGCCCAGATGCTGATCCGTCACGAGGGCGTCGGCAACGCCGCCCACGCCTGGCTCCTTCAGGAGCTGCTCCACTATCTCCAGCACGAGAACTCCGGCTGCCACGGCTTCCAGAACATGGGCCCCTCCTGGGTGCCCGTACGCAACGGCATCGACACGGAGACGCTCTGCCAGGGCGACCGGCGGGCCGTCGAGGTCGTCGAGAGCTGGGAGCAGCTCATCCGGCAGGTCTGCCTCCGCCTGGGCGGCGAACTGGGCCAGAAAGCCCTGCCGGTGCAGCGCGCCAAGCGGGGCGCCGACCCGCACTCCCGCCGCGAGGTGCTGGCCGACCGGCTGTGCGAGGAGGGCCGGCTCACCGCCGAGCTGCGCATCGACGGCACGCCGGGGGTGCTCGGAATCGTCGCCGATCTGCGGACCTGCAAGCTGCGGACGTCCATCGAGGTCCAGCCCCCCGACGGGAGCTACCCCCTCACCTCGGCCAAGCGCCTCCTCCGACTGCTGGCCGACGCTCCTGCGGACCTCCACGTCGAGACCCTCGTCGACGGCCGAAGCGGCCCACGGGGCACTCTGGAGCGCCTGCGCCCCGAACCGGGCGACATGCTCCCCAAGGACGGCGCGCGGATGACGGGCTTCCGGCTCTCCCTCTTCAAGGGCATGGGCGCCACGCGTGGCAGCGCGGAGTCCGGGTTCATCCGCAGCGTCGACGAGGCGGTGGACCGGTTCTACGCGAACGTCGTCACCCACCTGACCCCTCTGGAACGCCGACTGGCCGGCCGCTCCCAGCCGACGGCGCAGGCGCCGATCGACTAGGCCGGTCGCCCGAGCGGCGCCGGTCGTGCGCGAGCGCTGCGCGGCGAACAGCTCGCCGTGTGGCAGTCAGGCCTTCGACGAACTGGCGCCACCGACACGTCGCAGAATCCCGGTGACGACGAGCTCTACACCCCGGAGCTGCTCGCCGCCACCGATGCCGTGCTCGCGCGGTACGAGGACGAGGTGCGCTCGCTCGGGAAGGCGTCGGACGCGCGGGGGTGGGGGTCGTCGAGCGGGTCGTCGTCGCGTGGCGAGACTGGCAGCCGCCCGCCGCGAGGCGCGGCGGGCGGCCGGCGTCACAGGTGGGTCGGGGCGAACATCCGGAGCACCGCCGGGAGCACCACCACCGAGGGGCCCGGTGTGGACAGGGCCTTCGAGAGGTCGTCCGTCAGCGACTGGGGAGTCGTGCGGACCGCCGGGACGCCGAAGGACTCCGCCAGGGCCACGAAGTCCGGGCGCGACAGCTCCGTCGCCGTCGCCTCGCCGAACGCGTCCGTCATGTACTCGCGCAGGATGCCGTAGCCGCCGTCGTCCACGATCAGCCAGGTGACCGGGAGTTCGTACTGCTTGGCCGTGGCCAGCTCCGCGATCGAGTACATCGCGCCGCCGTCGCCGGAGACAGCGAGGACCGGCTTGGTGCGGTCCGCGCAGGCCGCGCCCAGCGCCGCCGGGAAGCCGTAGCCGAGGCCGCCCGCGCCCTGCGCCGAGTGCATCGTGTTCGGGTGGCGCGCGTCGAAGGCGGACCAGGCCCAGTAGGCCAGGATCGTCATGTCCCAGAAGCTGGGGGACGTCGGCGGGAGCGCCGCGCGCACCGAGGACAGGATCCCCTGCTCCAGGGTGAGGTCCTGGGCCTCGATCCGGGTGCGCACCTGGGACAGCAGCGCCCGGACCCGGTCCGCCGCCCCCGCGTCCTCGCGCCTGTCGACCGTCTCCAGCAGCGCCGACAGCGCCAGGCGCGCGTCCGCGTGGATGCCCAGCGCCGCGTGGTTGGACTCCAGCTTGCCGAGGTCCGCCTCGATCTGCACGATCCGGCCGCGGGGCGCGAACGTGTGGTAGTTCGAGGAGAGCTCGCCGAGCCCGGAGCCGACGACCAGCAGCACGTCCGCGTCCTCGAGGAAGTCCGTCGTGTGCCGGTCCTCCATCCAGGACTGCAGCGACAGCGGGTGCTCCCACGGGAACGCGCCCTTGCCGCCGTACGTCGTCACGACCGGCGCGTCGATCCGCTCCGCGAGCGCGCGCAGCTTGCCCGAGGCGTCGGCGCGTACGACTCCGCCGCCCGCGACGATCGCCGGGCGGGAGGCGCGGGAGAGCAGGTCCGCGGCCACCGCCGTCAGCTCGGGACGCGGAGGCAGCTCGCGCGGCGTCGCGTCCATCGCCGTGACCACCGGCAGGGTCGTCTCCGCCAGCAGCACGTCCTGCGGGATCTCCACCCACACCGGGCCGTGCGGCGCGGTGAGCGCCGACTCCCAGGCCGCCGAGACCGCCGAGGGGATCTGCGAGGCCGTTCGGGCGGTGTGGACCGACTTCACCACCTCCCTGAACGACGCCTGCTGGTCGCGCAGTTCGTGCAGATAGCCGTGCCGCCCGCCGCCGAGACCGGCCGAGGGCACCTGGCTGGAGATCGCCAGCACGGGCGCCGAGCCGGCCGCCGCCTCCTGGAGCGCGGCGAGCGAGGTCAGCGCGCCCGGCCCGGTGGAGAGCAGCAGCGGGGTCGCCTCCCCGGTGATCCGGCCGTACGCGTCGGCCGCGAAGCCCGCGTTGTTCTCGACGCGCAGCCCCACATAGTCCATCGAGGACCGGCGCAGCGCGTCGAACATGCCGAGCGCGTGCTGGCCCGGCAGCCCGAAGACGGTCGTCGCGCCGAGCCCGTGCAGCGTCTCGACGACGAGGTCGCCGCCGTTGCGTCCGGGAGGCGGGTTGAGCGCCGCCTCGGTCTGCGCCGGGGTCGGGCGCAGTTCGAGATCGTGGTCGTGCGTCACTTCGCGCGGGCCTCCGCGATCTGGCGGGACATGATCGTGGTGAGCTCGTACGCCGTGTGGGAGGCCGCGACCGAGGTGATCTCGGCGTGGTCGTACGCGGGCGCGACCTCGACGACGTCGGCGGAGACCAGGTTGCAGGAGGCCAGGCCGCGCAGGATCTCCAGCAGCTCGCGGGAGGTCATGCCGCCCGCCTCGGGGGTGCCGGTGCCGGGCGCGTGCGCCGGGTCGAGGCAGTCGATGTCGATGGAGATGTAGAGCGGGCGGTCGCCGATGCGCTGGCGGAGCTGGTCGGCGACCTCGTCGGCGCCGCGGCGGTAGACGTCGGAGGAGGTGACGATGCCGAAGCCCATCTTCTCGTCGTCGGTCAGGTCCTGCTTGCCGTACAGCGGGCCGCGGATGCCGACGTGGGACAGCGCCTCGGTGTCGAGGATGCCCTCCTCGACGGCCCGGCGGAACGGCGTGCCGTGCGTGTACTCCGCGCCGAAGTAGGTGTCCCAGGTGTCGAGGTGGGCGTCGAAGTGGAGCAGCGCGACCGGGCCGTGCTTCTTGGCGACCGAGCGCAGCAGCGGCAGCGCGATGGTGTGGTCGCCGCCCAGCGTCATCATCCGCGCGCCGGCGCCGAGCAGGTCGTCGGCCGCGGCCTCGATCGTCTCGACGGCCTCGTTGATGTTGAACGGGTTGGCGGAGATGTCGCCCGCGTCCGCGACCTGGGCGAGGGCGAAGGGCGAGGCGTCCTGCGCCGGGTTGTACGGGCGCAGGAGCCTCGACGCCTCGCGGATGGCGTTGCCGCCGAAGCGCGCGCCGGGACGGTAGGAGACCCCGGAGTCGAAGGGAACGCCGACTATCGCGACGTCGGTCTGGCCGACCTCGTCGAGCCGGGGCAGTCGCGCGAACGTCGCGGGTCCGGCGTACCGCGGGATGCGGGAGGAGTCGACGGGGCCGCGCGGCTGCTCGTTGCTGCTGCTCATTGTGTTCTGCCTTCTTTCCTACGCTTCATTGCGTTTGACTACGATTCGACTTTAGCTGTGGACGGCGACGGGTTCGTCGTCGGAGGCCTCCCCGGCCAGCCTCCTGCGCCAGTTCGCCAGGATCGCGGGGTCGGTCGGCTCGGTCGCGAGGCTGACGACGACATAGGCGGCGAGCGAGGCCAGCAGGCCGTAGTAGACCGGCTCGTTGGCCATGATCGAGTACTTCCACATCATCGCGAGCACGACCGCGCCGCCGCCGACGACTCCCGCCAGCGCTCCGTAGACCGTGCCGCGGGTCCAGAGCAGGCCGCCGAGGACGGGTACCAGCAGACCGCCGACGAGCAGGTCGTAGGCGACGGTCAGGCCCTCGAGCACGGTGCTGAGCTGGATCGCGATCACGATCACGGCCACGCCCATGATCAGGATGAACATCCGGTTGCCCTTGACCTCGTCGTGCGGCGCCGCGTCGCCCTTGCGGACGGCGCCGCGCAGCCGGGCCCAGATGTCGTTGTTGGCGACGGTCGCGGAGGCGATGAGCGCGCCGGACGACGTCGACATGACGGCGGCGAGGGCGGCGGCGAGCACGAGGCCGCGCACGCCCACCGGAAGCTCTTCCTTGACGATCGTCGCGAAGGCGTCCTCGGGGTTGCCGAGCTTGGGGAACAGGACCCTGGCCGCGGTGCCGATGACCGCTCCGGCCAGCGCGTAGACCAGGCAGTACGTGCCGGCCGCCGTGCCGCCCCAGCGTGCGGTGCGGTCGCTGCGGGCGGTGAACACGCGCTGCCAGATGTCCTGGCCGATCAGCATGCCGAAGGTGTAGACGAGGACGTACGTGAAGATCACCTCGCCGCCGACGCCCAGCGGGTCGAAGTACTCGTTCGGCAGCTGCGCCTTCATCTGGGCGAAGCCGCCCGCCTTGACGACCGCGATGGGCATCAGGAGCAGCAGCACGCCGACCGTCTTGACGACGAACTGCACCATGTCGGTCAGGGTGATCGACCACATGCCGCCGAGCGTGGAGTACGCGACGACGATCGAGCCGCCGAGGACGATCGCCCAGGTGCGGTCGACGTCGAAGAGGACGTTGAAGATCGTGGCGTACGCGATGGTGGAGGTGACCGCGAGCATCAGCGTGTACGCCCACATCACGACGCCGGAGACGAGGCCGGCCTTGCCGCCGTAGCGCAGGTCGAGCATCTCGGAGACGGTGTAGACCTTCAGCCGGGCGATGCGGGCGGAGAAGAACACGGAGAGGGCGAGCAGTCCGAGGCCGATGGCGAGAACCATCCAGGCGCCGGAGAGGCCGTGCTTGTAGCCGAGGCCGACGCCGCTGATGGTGGACGCGCCGCCGAGGACGATGGCGGCCATGGTGCCGGAGTACATCCAGGGGCCGAGACGACGGCCCGCGACCAGGAACTCGCTCTTGGACTTGGCCCGGCGCATGCCCCACCAGCCCATACCGAGCATGCCCGCCATGTAGACGACGATCACTGCGTAGTCGACAGCCATCGGCTTCCTCCGTCTCGTCCCCCGGGTCCTCGGGTCCTGTCCGAGACGACGGTAGGTGGCCGGAAAGCGTCGATGAAGCGTACGTTTCATCCATTCTCGACGTCGCCGATGGATGGACTGTCCATGCCGGAGCCCACAGCCGCCGCCCCGCCGACTCCGCCGATCACGCTGTCGGCGCTGCTGCTCCGCGACGAGCTGGGGCTGCGGCAGATCGCGGGCCCGGACGCGGTCGTCCACTGGGTGCACACCTCGGAGATGGAGGACCCGTACCCGTATCTCCTCGGCGGCGAGCTGCTGCTGAGCTCGGGAATGTTCCTGAAGGAGCCCGCGGACTCGGAGAGGTACGTCGCGCGCATCGTGCAGGCGGGGGCGGCGGCGCTGGGCTTCGGCGTCGCGCCGGTGCACGACACGGTGCCGCGGGGGCTGGCCGAGGCGTGCGAGCGGTATGGGCTGCCGCTGCTGGAGGTGCCGCCGAGGACGACGTTCACGGCGGTGGCGCGGGCGGTCTGGCAGCTGATGGCGCAGGCCAGGCACCGGGAGCTGCGCCGGGTGACCCAGGCCCAGCAGGGCCTGGCCGCGGCGGCGGCCCGCCCGGACCCGATCCCGGCGGTCCTGCACCAGCTGGCCTCGCGTCTGGAGGGCTGGGCGGTGCTGCTGTCGCCGGACGGCGCGGAGCTCCACGCGTCGGGCCGGTCCCCGTCGCCCGAGGCGCGGGCGGGGCTGGGGCGGCTGGCGCGCGTGGTGGGCGGGATGGGCGCGGCGGGCGAGGGCGCGCGGCCGACGGCCTCCCCGGCTGCCGGCCCGACCACGCGCGCGGCGGGCGAAGGCCCGCGCCCCGCAGCCTTCACGGCAACCCCGACCTCGCGTGCGGTGGGCGCCGCAGGCGAGGGCCCGCGCCCCGCGAGCTCCCCTGCCGGCGCCCCCTCCTCGGCCACCGACTCCGTCCCCGGCGCCCATCTCTCCGCCTACGCCCTCGGCGGCGGCCAGGGCCTCGCCCTCGGACTCGTCACCGAGGCGCGCGAGCCCGGGGACCACACGGTCGCCGGGGTCGCGGTCGTGCTGCTGTCGCTGCTGACCGCCCCGCACCAGGGGGCGGAGGCCGACGGCCGCTCCGCCGCGCTGGTGCGGCTGCTCCTCGGCGCGCGCGCCGAGGAGGTCGCAGGGCTGCTGGGGCCGGGCCCGTGGACGGTGGTGCGCGCCCGCGGCGACAGGGGCGAGCGCGGCACGCCCCTCGACGCCGCCGCTCTCGGCGCCGCTCTGGGCAGCGCGCTCGTCGACCCGGACGCGGAGGGGACCGTACGGGTCGTGCTCCCCGCGGACCGGCCCGCGACCGCGCAGACCGGCTGGGTCCTGGGGGTCAGCGCCGCCGCGGCGCCCGAGGAGCTGGCCGCCGCCGACGCCCAGGCGGCGATGGCCCTGCGCCGCGCGACGGCCACCCGCGTGGACCTGGTCGCCCACCGGGAGTCCTCGCTGGCCGGGCTGCTGCCGCCCGGCGAGGCCGACGCCCACGCACGCGCCCTCCTCGCCCCGCTCGCCGGCTCCCCCGCGCTCGTCGAGACCCTGCGCGCCTGGCTCTCCCTGCACGGCAGCTGGGACCGCACCGCCGCCGCAATGGAGATCCACCGCAACACCGTGCGCCAGCGCATCGCCCGCTGCGCGTCGCTGCTGGAGGAGGACCTGGACGACGCCGACGTACGGATGGAGCTCTGGTTCGCGCTGCGGAGGCTGTGACGCGGGCTACGCCGTCGAGGCCTGGACAGCCTGGTGACCAACGGGTAACTTTTCAGCCTGAGCAAGCGCTTAGAAACAACCTGACCACTACCGGCTGAAGGAGGCGTTCCGTGCGCCGTACCGTTTTCAACGAGGACCACGAGGCGTTCCGGGAGACCATCCGGGCCTTCGTCGAGGCCGAGGTCGTCCCCGTCTACGACGAGTGGTTCGCAGCCGGTCAGGCGCCGCGCGACTTCTACTACAAGCTCGGCGAGCTGGGCGTATTCGGCATCAACGTCCCCGAGGAGTTCGGCGGCGCGGGCCTGGACACCCACAAGTTCGAGGCCGTCCTCTACGAGGAGACCTCCCGCGCGGGCGTCAACTTCGGCGGCTCCGGCGTGCATGTGCTGCTCGCCCTCCCCTACATCAAGATGCTGGCCGACGACGAGCAGAAGAAGCGCTACCTGCCGAAGTTCGTCTCCGGCGAGGAGATGTGGGCGCTGGCGATGACCGAGCCGGGCACCGGCTCCGACGTCGCGGGCATGAAGACCACCGCCAAGCTCTCCGAGGACGGCTCGCACTACGTCCTCAACGGCGCCAAGACCTTCATCACCGGCGGCGTCCACGCCGACCGCGTGATCGTGTGCGCCCGCACCTCCGCCCCGCGCGAGGACGACCGCCGCTTCGGCATCTCGCTGTTCGCCGTGGACACCAAGTCCGAGGGCTACTCCATCGGCCGCAAGCTGGACAAGCTGGGCCTGCGCACCTCCGACACCGCCGAGCTGGCGTTCGTCGACGTCAAGGTCCCCGTCGAGGACCTGCTCGGCGAGGAGGGCAAGGGCTTCTACTACCTCGGCCACAACCTGGCCTCCGAGCGCTGGGGCATCGCCTTCGGCGCGTACGCCCAGGCCGCCGCGGCCGTCCGGTTCGCCCAGCAGTACGTCACCGAGCGCACCGTCTTCGGCAAGCCCGTCGCGCACTTCCAGAACACCAAGTTCGAGCTGGCCGCCTGCCAGGCCGAGGTGGACGCCGCCCAGGCCGTCTCCGACCGCGCCCTGGAGGCCCTGGACGCCGGCGAGCTGACCCCGGCCGAGGCCGCCTCGGCGAAGCTGTTCTGCACCGAGGTCGCGCACCGCGTCATCGACCGCTGCCTCCAGCTGCACGGCGGCTACGGCTACATGAACGAGTACCCGATCGCCCGCCTGTACGCGGACAACCGCGTCAACCGCATCTACGGCGGCACCAGCGAGATCATGAAGTCGATCATCGCCAAGTCGATGGGCCTGTAGTCCAGGTGACCAAGGCGCTCGACGAACTGCTCGATCTGCTCGACCTGGAGCAGATCGAGCAGGACTATTTCCGCGGCCAGTCCCGCTCGGCCGTCGTACCGCGCGTCTTCGGCGGCCAGGTGGCCGCCCAGGCGCTGGTCGCGGCCGGCCGCACCGTGCCCGAGGACTGCGTGGCGCACTCGCTGCACGCGTACTTCCTGCGCATGGGCGACCCGGGCGCGCCGATCGTCTACACCGTCGACCGGATCCGCGACGGCCGCTCCTTCACCACCCGCCGGGTCGTCGCCGTCCAGCACGGGCAGCCGATCTTCCATCTCTCGGCGTCCTTCCAGACGTACGAGGAGGGGCTGGAGCACCAGGCGGACATGCCGCCCGCGCCCGACCCGGAGACCCTGCCGACGGCCGCGGAGATGCTGCCGCGCCATCTGCCCCCGGAGGTCGCCCAGCGGCTGCTGGACGCGCGGGGCGCGGTGGACCTGCGGTACGCGGAGACGCCTCCGTGGGGCACGGTCGGGCAGCCGCGCGAGCCGCGCTCCCAGGTCTGGTTCCGCACGAACGGCAAGCTGGCCGACGACCCCCTGCTGCACGTGTGCCTGGCCACGTACGTCTCCGACATGACGCTGCTCGACTCGGTGCTCCTCGCACACGGGCGGGGCGGCTGGGCGGTGGGCGACGTGGTGGGCGCGTCCCTGGACCACGCGATGTGGTTCCACCGGCCGTTCCGCGCGGACGAGTGGCTGCTGTACGACCAGGAGTCCCCGTCGGCGGCGGGCGGCCGGGGCCTGGGGCAGGCGCGGATCTACACGCAGGACGGACGGCTGGCGATCACGGTAATCCAGGAGGGCGTCGTTCGCGTGCCTCGCTGAACGAACGGCATACGGACCGGTGCGAGCGCCCCTGATCTCCCTTCGAGGGGGCAGGGGCGCTCTGGTGCGCGCTGCGCATCCTGCCGGCAGCCCGAGCGGGGGGATCTGGACCCCACGCCCGGGCTGGGTCAGGCGCACGGGCTGGGTCAGGCCAGGCCCGCCGCGTCCAGCAGGTAGGCGGTCAGCGGGTCGTAGAAGCGCGGGTCGGTGACGTGGTCGTCGAGGGGGACCGTCACCTGAACGGTGCCCTCCGCCTCGCCGATGAAGAGGGCCGGGTCGTTGCAGTCCGCGTAGCCGACGGAGTCCAGACCGCGCTGTCCGGCGCAGCCGGCCCAGCCGTGGTCGGCGACGACGAGGTCGGGCTGTGGTCTGCCCTCGCGCTCCAGCCCGTCGAGGATCGCGGCCATGGGCGCCGGGGAGTGGGTGTGCCACAGGGTCGCGCCGCGCTCCAGCATGGCGACGTCGGCGAACTGGAAGACCATCCCCTCGTCGGCGGTGAGCCCGCCGGGGATCCGCACGATCTCGCAGCCGGCGGCCCGCAGGGCGTCGGCGGTCTGGCGGTGCACGTCCAGCAGTCCGCCGGGGTGGCCGGTCGCGAAGAGCACGCGCTCCTTTCCGGCGGCGGCCTTGCGCAGGCGGGCGGCCATCCGGTCCAGCGCGTCGACGGTCAGTTCGGGGTCGATCGTGTCCTGCCCGTACCGGTGCTCGGGGTCGTCGTTGACCCCGCACCGCTCGGCCATGACGGCGAGCACGTCCTGCTCGTCGGTCCAGCGGTCGCCGAGCTCCAGCCCGAGCCAGTAATGACGGTCGCCGTTGGCGAGCTTGCGGTAGTGGGAGAGGTTGTTGTCGCGGGGGGTGGCGACGTCTCCGGCGATACGTGAGCGAACAAGGTGATCGACAAGGGCTTCACGGCTGGGTATCGGCATGCCCCCATTGTGCCGTCCCGGTCACGGCCCGTCCCGGCCATCCCGAACCCTGGACGGCGTCGCGCCCGGTGGGAGGGGTCGCGGGCTCACATATCGCCGGAGGTCGCGGCGCGGGGCCGCCCCGCCGCCGGGGGCGCCGTCAGACCGCTGTACGGCCGTCTGCGCGGCCGTCCGTACGGACCTCGTCGCCGAGCGATGCGAACGCCCCGTGCGCGAGCCGGCGCAGCAGCGTCTGCGTCGCCTCCCGCCCCGGGAGCCCGCTGCCGTACGACCCCAGGTGCGGGGTCGAGTTCAGCAGGCCGAACACCGCGTGCACGGCCGCCCGCGCCTCCGACTCCGGGACGTCCCGGTGCAGGTCGCGGACGACCGCGACCCATAGCTCGACGTACTGCCGCTGGAGCTGCCGCACCAGCTTCCGGTCGCTCTCCCGCAGGCGGTCCAGCTCGCGGTCGTGCAGTGTGATCAGCGGACGGTCGTCGAGGGCGAAGTCGATATGGCCGTCGATCAGCGAGGCGAGCAGGGCCTGCGGGCCCGCCGCCGCGTCCTCGACCCGCAGCCGCCCGCCGCTGAGGAGGCGCTCACTGATGCCCACCAGAAGCTCCGCCAGCATCGCGTCCTTGCCGGGGAAGTGCCGGTACAGACCCGGGCCGCTGATGCCCACCGCGGCGCCTATCTCGTCGACGCCCACACCGTGGAAGCCGCGCTCGGCGAAGAGGCGCGCGGCCTCGTTGAGGATCTGCTCGCGGCGCGTCGGGGCCGAGGTCCTGGTGCTCATGGGAATTCATTCTAGACAGGGCTGTTAGCGGTCGTTAACCTTGAGGAAACACGTTAACGCTCATTAACCGAGCAAGGGAGCTCGAGCAATGCAGCAGGCACCTGTGCTGGCGAGTGCGGCAGATCCCGCCTCCCCGGCCTGGCAGGCCAACGAGGCGGCACACCAGGAGCTCGCCGAAGGGCTCCGCAGCCGCCTCGCCGCGGCCAGACTGGGCGGCGGCGAGAAGGCCCGCGCGCGTCACACCGCGCGCGGCAAGCTGCTGCCGCGCGACCGGGTCGACGCCCTCCTCGACCCCGGCTCCCCCTTCCTCGAGCTCGCGCCCCTCGCCGCCGAGGGGATGTACGAAGGGCAGGCCCCGGCCGCCGGAGTCATCGCCGGCATCGGGCGGGTCAGCGGACGCGAGGTCGTGGTCGTCGCCAACGACGCGACCGTCAAGGGCGGCACGTACTACCCGATGACGGTCAAGAAGCACCTCCGCGCCCAGGAGGTCGCCCTCGAGAACCGCCTGCCGTGCGTCTATCTCGTCGACTCCGGCGGCGCCTTCCTGCCCATGCAGGACGAGGTCTTCCCGGACCGCGACCACTTCGGGCGGATCTTCTACAACCAGGCCCGGATGTCCGGCGCGGGCATCCCCCAGATCGCCGCGGTCCTCGGCTCGTGCACCGCCGGCGGCGCGTACGTCCCCGCCATGAGCGACGAGGCCGTGATCGTGCGCAACCAGGGCACGATCTTCCTCGGCGGCCCGCCGCTGGTGAAGGCCGCCACCGGCGAGGTCGTCACCGCCGAGGAGCTCGGCGGCGGCGAGGTCCACTCGCGCACCTCCGGCGTCACCGACCACCTCGCCGAGGACGACGCCCACGCCCTGCGGATCGTGCGGAACATCGTCGCCACGCTCCCCGCCCGCGGCCCCCTCCCCTGGTCCGTCGAGACCGTCGAGGAGCCCAAGGTCGACCCCGCCGGGCTGTACGGCGCGGTGCCGGTCGACTCCCGCACCCCCTACGACGTGCGCGAAGTGATCGCGCGGATCACGGACGCCTCCCGGTTCGCCGAGTTCAAGGCCGAGTTCGGGCAGACGCTGATCACCGGCTTCGCCCGGATCCACGGCCACCCCGTCGGCATCGTCGCCAACAACGGCATCCTGTTCGCCGAGTCCGCCCAGAAGGGCGCGCACTTCATCGAGCTGTGCGACCAGCGCGGCATCCCGCTGCTCTTCCTGCAGAACATCTCCGGCTTCATGGTCGGCCGGGACTACGAGGCGGGCGGCATCGCCAAGCACGGCGCGAAGATGGTCACCGCCGTCGCCTGCACCCGCGTGCCGAAGCTGACGGTCGTGGTGGGCGGCTCGTACGGCGCGGGGAACTACTCGATGTGCGGCCGGGCCTACTCCCCCCGCTTCCTGTGGATGTGGCCCAACGCCAAGATCTCCGTGATGGGCGGCGAGCAGGCCGCCTCCGTGCTGGCCACGGTCAAGCGCGACCAGCTGGAGGCGCGCGGCGAGCAGTGGCCGACCGCGGACGAGGAGGCCTTCAAGGACCCGATCCGCGCCCAGTACGAGCAGCAGGGGAACGCGTACTACGCCACCGCCCGGCTCTGGGACGACGGCGTGATCGACCCAATGGAGACCCGGCAGGTGCTGGGCCTGGCCCTGACGGCGTGCGCCAACGCCCCCCTGCCGCAGAAGGACTACTCGGCGCCCGGCTTCGGCGTCTTCCGGATGTGAGGGACAGATGACCATGTTCGACACCGTCCTCGTCGCCAACCGCGGCGAGATCGCCGTCCGGGTCATCCGCACCCTGCGGACGCTGGGCGTGCGCTCCGTCGCCGTGTTCAGCGACGCGGACGCCGACGCCCGGCATGTACGGGAGGCGGACACGGCGGTCCGCATCGGCCCCGCGTCGGCTGCCGAGAGCTACCTCCGCGTGGACCGGCTGCTGGAGGCGGCCGCGCGCTCCGGGGCGCAGGCGGTCCACCCCGGCTACGGCTTCCTCGCGGAGAACGCCGGGTTCGCGCAGGCCTGCGCCGAGGCCGGGCTGGTCTTCATCGGCCCGCCCGCGTCCGCCATCTCGCTGATGGGCGACAAGATCCGCGCGAAGGAGACCGTGCGCAAGGCCGGCGTCCCGGTGGTGCCCGGCTCCTCGGGCAGCGGCCTGAGCGACGACGAACTGGCCGACGCCGCCCGGGAGATCGGCATGCCGGTGCTGCTGAAGCCCTCCGCGGGCGGCGGCGGCAAGGGCATGCGGCTCACCCGCGTCGAGTCCGCCCTGATGGACGAGATCGCGGCGGCCCGGCGCGAGGCGCGGGCCTCCTTCGGCGACGACACGCTGCTGGTGGAGCGGTGGATCGACCGCCCCCGGCACATCGAGATCCAGGTCCTGGCCGACGGACACGGCAACGTGGTGCACCTCGGCGAGCGCGAGTGCTCCCTGCAGCGCCGCCACCAGAAGATCATCGAGGAGGCGCCGAGCGTCCTGCTGGACCAGAAGACCCGCTCCGCGATGGGCGAGGCGGCGGTCCAGGCGGCGCGCTCGTGCGGCTACCGGGGCGCGGGGACGGTGGAGTTCATCGTCCCGGGCGGCGACCCGTCCGCGTACTACTTCATGGAGATGAACACCCGCCTCCAGGTCGAGCACCCGGTGACCGAGCTGGCCGTCTCCATCGCCGGAGGCGCCCTGGACCTGGTGGAGCAGCAGCTGCGGGTCGCCGCCGGCGAGCCGCTGGCCTTCGCCCAGGAGGACGTCACCTTCAGCGGGCACGCGGTCGAGGCCCGCATCTGCGCGGAGGACCCCGCCCGCGGCTTCCTCCCCTCCGGCGGCACGGTCCTCGCGCTGCGCGAGCCGCAGGGCGAGGGGGTGCGCACCGACTCGGGCCTGAGCGAGGGCACGGAGGTCGGCAGCCTGTACGACCCGATGCTGTCGAAGGTCATCGCCTACGGCCCCGACCGGCCGACCGCGCTGCGCCGGCTGCGCTCGGCGCTCGCGGACACGGTGACCCTCGGCGTCCCGACCAACGCGGGCTTCCTGCGCCGGCTGCTGGCCCACCCCGACGTGGCGGCGGGCGACCTGGACACCGGCCTGGTGGAGCGGGAGGCCGACGGCCTGGTCCCGGAGGGCGTGCCGGACGAGGTGTACGAGGCCGCGGCGGCCATTCGCCTGGCCGAGCTGTCCCCCCAGCGGGGCGAGGGCTGGCGCGACCCGTTCTCGGCGTCGACCGGCTGGCGGATGGGCGGCCGTCCTGCGCCCGTCGTCCACTGGTTCCGGGCAGCGGGCCTGGAGCCCACGGAGTACGAGGCGCGAGACCGCGACAGTCACCGGGTCGAGGACGACCGGGTCTCGGTCACCGTCGACGGCATGGTGCACACCTTCTGGCGGGCCGGCTCCTGGCTCGGCCGGGACGGCGACTCGTGGCACGTCCAGGACTTCGACCCGGTGGCCGCGTCCCTCACCGGCGGCGCGCGCTCCGGGGCCGACACCCTGGCCGCGCCCATGCCGGGCACGGTCACCGTCGTCAAGGTGGCGGTCGGGGACCAGGTGGCCGCCGGGCAGAGCCTGCTGGTGGTCGAGGCGATGAAGATGGAGCACGTCATCTCCGCCCCGCACGCCGGGACCGTCACCGAGCTCGACGTGAGCGCGGGCTCCACCGTCCAGATGGACCAGGTCCTGGCCGTGGTCACCCCCGAGCCGGCGCCGTCCGACGCCGCGGAGAAGCCGGAGCAGTCCGGCCCGTCGGGAACGGAGGGCCGGTCATGACCGACGGACTGCCGATGGCCTTTCCCGTGCAGGATCTGCCGCCGCGGGTGCGCATCCACGAGGTGGGCGCGCGCGACGGCCTGCAGAACGAGAAGGAGGTCGTGCCGACCGAGGTGAAGGCGGAGTTCGTCCACCGCCTCGCCGAGGCCGGTCTGACGACCGTGGAGGCGACCAGCTTCGTCCACCCCAAGTGGGTGCCCCAACTGGCCGACGCCGAGCAGCTGTTCCCGATGCTGGGCGATCTCGAGGGCGTCGCCCTGCCGGTGCTCGTGCCGAACGAGCGCGGGCTGGAGCGCGCCCTCTCCCTCGGCGCGCGCCGCATCGCGGTGTTCGGGTCGGCGACGGAGACGTTCGCCCTGCGCAATCTCAACCGCTCGGTCGACGAGTCGCTGGCCATGTTCGAGCCGGTCGTCGCCCGCGCCAAGGCGGACCGCGTTCATGTCCGGGGCTATCTGTCGATGTGCTTCGGCGACCCCTGGGAGGGTCCCGTCCCCGTCCACCAGGTGGTGCGGGTCGCCAAGGCGCTGATGGACCTGGGGTGCGACGAGCTGAGCCTCGGCGACACCATCGGGGTCGCCACGCCCGGGCACGTCCAGAGCCTTCTGGCCCAGCTCAACGAGGAGGGCGTGCCGACCTCCGCGATCGGCGTGCACTTCCACGACACCTACGGCCAGGCACTGGCCAACACCCTCGCCGCGCTCCAGCACGGCGTGACCACCGTGGACGCCTCGGCGGGCGGCCTCGGCGGCTGCCCGTACGCCAAGAGCGCGACCGGCAACCTCGCCACCGAGGACCTCGTGTGGATGCTGCACGGCCTCGGCGTCGAAACCGGCGTCGACCTCGGCCGGCTCACCGCCACGAGCGTGTGGATGGCCGACCGACTGGGCCGTCCCAGCCCCTCCCGTACCGTCCGCGCCCTCTCCCACAAGGAGTCCTAGCGATGTCCCTTGACCACCGGCTCTCCACAGAGCACGAGGAACTGCGCCGCACCGTCGAAGAGTTCGCCCACGACGTCGTGGCGCCGAAGATCGGCGACTTCTACGAGCGCCATGAGTTTCCGTACGAGATCGTCCGCGAGATGGGGCGGATGGGGCTGTTCGGCCTGCCGTTCCCCGAGGAGTACGGCGGCATGGGCGGCGACTACCTCGCGCTCGGCATAGCGCTGGAGGAGCTGGCGCGCGTCGACTCTTCCGTGGCGATCACGCTGGAGGCGGGGGTGTCGCTGGGCGCGATGCCGGTGTACCGCTTCGGCACGGAGGAGCAGAAGCGCGAGTGGCTGCCGCGGATGTGCTCCGGCGAGATGCTCGGCGCGTTCGGCCTGACCGAGCCGGGGGCGGGCTCGGACGCGGGCGGCACGAGGACGACGGCCGTGCGCGACGGGGACGAGTGGGTGATCAACGGCTCGAAGTGCTTCATCACCAACTCCGGGACCGACATCACCGGCCTGGTCACGGTGACGGCGGTGACCGGCCGCACGGCCGAGGGCAAGCCGAAGATCTCCTCGATCATCGTGCCGTCGGGCACGCCCGGCTTCACGGTCGCGGCGCCCTACTCCAAGGTGGGGTGGAACGCGTCGGACACGCGTGAGCTGGCCTTCTCGGACGTACGGGTCCCGGTGGCGAACCTCCTCGGCGAGGAGGGGCGCGGATATGCGCAGTTCCTGCGGATCCTCGACGAGGGCAGGATCGCGATCTCGGCGCTGGCGACGGGTCTGGCGCAGGGCTGCGTGGACGAGTCGGTGAAGTACGCGCGCGAGCGCCACGCCTTCGGCCGCCCGATCGGCGCGAACCAGGCGATCCAGTTCAAGATCGCCGACATGGAGATGCGCGCGCACATGGCCCGCGTCGGCTGGCGCGACGCGGCGTCGCGGCTGGTCCAAGGAGAGCCGTTCAAGAAGGAGGCGGCGCTGGCGAAGCTGTACTCCTCCACGGTGGCGGTGGACAACGCCCGCGAGGCGACGCAGATCCACGGCGGCTACGGCTTCATGAACGAGTACCCGGTGGCCCGGATGTGGCGCGACTCCAAGATCCTGGAAATCGGCGAGGGGACGAGCGAGGTCCAGCGCATGCTGATCGCAAGGGAGTTGGGCCTCCCGGCTTAACGGAAACCTCGCCGGCGTTTGAGGCGCACCTTCAGCCTCGCCGGCGTTTGAGGCGCACCTTCAGCCTCGCCGGCGTTTGAGGCGCGGGGTCCGGGGCAGCGCCCCGCGGGCAACCCGCACAGGGCACGACCCGCGCCCCGGGGGGCTACGCCCCCGTACGGCCTCCGGCCGTGTCCTCAATCGCCGGACGGGCTGAGTTTCCCCGGACTTGAGCCGCACATCCGACCTCGCCAGAGACGCTGGGTTTCCCGGCCTTTGAAGCGGGGGCTCGGGGACAAGGCCCCCAATCCAAGCCTCGCCGGCGATTGAGGCGCGGGGTCCGGGGCGGAGCCCCGCGGGCAGCCCGCACAGGGCACGCCACCCTCGCCCCGGGGGGCTACGCCCCCGTACGGCCTCCGGCCGTGTCCTCAAACGCCGGACGGGCTGAGTTTCCCGGCGATTGAGGCGCGGGGTCCGGGGCAGAGCCCCGCGGGTCGCCCGCGCAGGGCGCGCCAACCCCGCCCGCCCCCACGACAGTCCACCCCCGCCGTCTAGATCACAATTCCGCGGCCCCTCTCGAAACCGCCGATGAGGTTAGGCTAACCTACCCTCGAACTTCCCTGTGGCCAGAAACAGGCCTACCAGAAACCGGCGCATACGAAAGCGGACATCACCATGCCCAACGCCCGCCCCTCCCACCTCACCCGTCGTGGTGTCCTCGCCGCGGGCAGCGCCCTCGGTCTCGGCGCCGCTCTCGCCGCCTGCGGCAAGGACGACGACAAGGGCGGCGCGGACAAGTCCGCCGCGAAGAAGTCGTCCGGCCCCTGGTCCTTCACCGACGACCGGAGCACGAAGGTCTCCCTCAAGGCCGTTCCCACGAACATCGTCGCCTTCGTCGGCACCGCCGCCGCGCTCCACGACTACGGCGTCTCGGTCAAGGGCGTGTTCGGCCCCACCAAGACCAAGGACGGCAAGCCCGACGTCCAGGCGGGCGACCTCGACGTCGACAAGGTCGAGATCATCGGCAACGCGTACGGCGAGTTCAAGATCGAGAAGTACGCCGCGCTCGCCCCCGACCTCCTGGTCACCAACATGTGGGCCAAGGACGACCCGTGGTACGTCCCGCCGCAGTCCAAGGACAAGATCATGAAGATCGCTCCCAGCGTTCTTCTGTGGGCCGCCGAGACCAGCATGCAGAAGGCCCTGGAGCGCCACGCCGAGCTCGCCGCCTCCCTCGGCGGCGACGTGAAGTCGAAGAAGGCCGTCGACGCCAAGGCCCGCTTCGAGAAGGCCGCCGCCCGGCTGCGCGCCGCCGCCAAGTCGAAGCCCGACGTCAAGGTCCTCATCGGCTCCGGCAGCGCGGAGCTCTTCTACGTCTCCGTCCCCAAGATGTCCGCCGACACGCTCTACTTCCAGGAGCTGGGCGTGAAGTTCGTCGAGCCCAAGGCGAACGCCCAGGGCTTCTTCGAGGAGCTCAGCTGGGAGAACGCCGGCAAGTACGACGCCGACATCATCATCCTGGACAACCGCACCGGCACCCTGCAGCCCAAGGACCTGGCCTCCAAGCCGACCTGGGCCAAGCTCCCCGCCGTCAAGGCCGGGCAGGTCTTCCCGCGCGTCACCGAGCCGATCTACTCGTACGACAAGTGCGCGCCGATCCTCGAGGACCTCGCCAAGGCCATCGAGAACGCGAAGAAGGCCGCCTGACCATGACGACGCAGGCCGAGCCCGCCCCCTTCCGCTTCTTCGACCTGGAGGTCGTCCGGACCCGGCGGCTCGGCCCGTCGATGGTCCGTGTGACCTTCGGCGGCGAGGCCCTTGTGGACTTCGCCGCCGGGGGCCGCGACCAGAGCCTCTCGCTCTTCCTCCCGCACCCCGGCCAGCCGGCGCCGGTCGTCCCGGTCGCCGAGGACGGCGACATGTACGCCACCCTCGGCGCCTGGCGCGCGATGCCCGACGACGTACGCGCGGTCATGCGCTCGTACACCGTGCGGGAGCAGCGCCCGGACCCCGCAGAGGTCGACATCGACTTCGCGCTGCACGGCGACGGCGGCCCGGCCTCCCGCTGGGCGGCGGCCGCCGCGCCCGGGCACCGGGTCACGGTGCTCGGCCCCGCGGTCGCCGACAACACCGCTGTGCGCTGCCGTCCGCCGAAGGACACGGACTGGGTGCTGATCTGGGCCGACGAGACCGCGCTGCCGGCCGCCGCGGCGATCCTGGAGTGGCTGCCCGCCTCCCTGAAGGCCGAGGTCTTCCTGGAGGTCCAGCACCCGCAGGACCGGCTGGAGATGGCCACGTCCGCGGACGCCCGGATCACCTGGCTGGTGCGGGCCGACGGCGCGCCCTCGGCTCTGGAGGCCGTCTCCGCCGCCGAGTTCCCGGCCGGCACTCCGTACGCCTGGATCGCGGGCGAGTCGGGCAGCGTCAAGGCGCTGCGCCGCCATCTCGTGGGCGAGCGCCAAGTCGACCGGCGCCGCGTCACGTTCGTGGGCTACTGGCGCCAAGGGCTGAGCGAGGACGGCTACCGCGAGGCGCCCGACGACGTCGTCGAGGACGAGGCGTCCGCCGAAGTGTGAACAACGGCATAACAGTTGCGTCCCGTGGGGGGCGAGGGGCCGGTGGCGTGAAAAGTTAGGTTAGGCTAACCTAACTAAACGTCCCCCCCTCGCCCCCTTCCTTCTCCCCGAGGGCGACCAAGTCCCCGCATTCCAAAAGGACCTTGCATGCGCTCGCACCTGCTCAATGACGCAACGGCGGAGCTCTACCGGCGCTCCGTGACCGAAGGAGTCGAGCGGGTGGCGAATCGTCTCGCCACAACCCGACAGCCGTTCACGGGTGTGTCCCCCGACGAGCTCGCCCCAGTCGTGTCCGCCATCGACCTCGACCAGCCGCTGGGCGACGCCTCCGCCGCCCTCGACGAGCTGGAGAGCGTCTACCTGCGCGACGCCGTCTACTTCCACCACCCGCGGTACCTCGGCCACCTCAACTGCCCGGTCGTCATCCCCGCCGTCCTCGGCGAGGCCGTCCTCTCCGCGGTCAACTCCTCCCTCGACACCTGGGACCAGAGCGCCGGCGCCACGCTCATCGAGCGCCGCCTGATCGACTGGACCACCGAGCGCATCGGCCTCGGCCCCGCCGCCGACGGCGTCTTCACCAGCGGCGGCACCCAGTCCAACCTCCAGGCGATGCTGCTGGCCCGCGAAGAGGCCAAGACCCGCGACCTCGCGAAACTGCGCATCTTCAGCTCCGAGTGCAGCCACTTCAGCGTCCAGAAGTCCGCGACCCTCCTCGGTCTCGGCCCCGACGCCGTCGTCTCCATACCCGTCGACCGCAACAAGCGGATGCAGACGGTCGCGCTCGCCGCGGAGCTTGAGCGCGTCCACGCCGAGGGCCTGGTCCCCATGGCGATCGTCGCGACCGCCGGCACCACCGACTTCGGCTCCATCGACCCGCTGCCCGAGATCGGCGAGCTGGCCGAGCAGTACGGCGCCTGGATGCACGTCGACGCCGCCTACGGCTGCGGACTGCTCGCCTCCCCCACCCGCCGCGGCCTCCTGGCCGGCATCGAGCGCGCCGACTCGGTCACCGTGGACTACCACAAGTCCTTCTTCCAGCCGGTGAGCTCCTCCGCGATCCTCGTGCGCGACGGCGCCACGCTCGGCCACGCCACGTACCACGCGGACTACCTCAACCCCCGGCGCACGGTGGAGGAGAAGATCCCCAACCAGGTCGACAAGTCCCTGCAGACCACCCGCCGCTTCGACGCGCTCAAGCTGTGGATGACGCTGCGCGTGATGGGCGCGGACGGCGTCGGCCAGCTCTTCGACGAGGTCTGCGACCTCGCCGCCGCCGGCTGGGACCTGCTCGCCGCCGACCCGCGCTTCGACGTCGTCGTCGAGCCGCAGCTGTCCACCCTGGTCTACCGCTACATCCCCGAGGCCGTCACCAGCCCCACCCTGATCGACCGCGCCAACCTCTACGCCCGCAAGGCGCTCTTCGCGTCCGGCGAGGCCGTCGTGGCCGGCACCAAGGTCGGCGGCCGCCAGTACCTCAAGTTCACCCTGCTCAACCCTGAGACGACGACCGAAGACATCGCCGCCGTCCTCGATCTGATCGCCGGCCACGCCGAGCAGTACCTTGGAGAGAACCTTGTCCACGCTTCCTGAACCCCGTGAGACGTACGACTTCATCGGGATCGGGCTCGGCCCCTTCAACCTCGGCCTGGCCTGTCTGACCGAGCCGATCGACGAGCTGAACGGCCTGTTCCTGGAGTCCAAGCCGGGCTTCGAATGGCACTCGGGCATGTTCCTCGAGGGCGCGCACCTGCAGACCCCGTTCATGTCGGACCTGGTCACCCTCGCCGACCCCACCTCGCCGTACTCCTTCCTGAACTACCTGAAGGAGTCGGGCCGGCTGTACTCCTTCTACATCCGCGAGAACTTCTATCCGCTGCGGACCGAGTACAACGACTACTGCCGCTGGGCCGCCGGCAAGCTGCGCAGCGTCCTGTTCGACACCACCGTGACCTCGGTGTCGTACGACGAGGAGGGCGAGGTGTACGTGGTGCGCACCGCGGACGCCGCCTTCCGCGCCCGCCGTCTCGTCCTGGGCACCGGCACCCCGCCGTACATCCCCGAGTCCTGCCAGGACCTGGGCGGCGACTACCTGCACAACTCCCGCTACCTGGACCACAAGGAAGCGCTGCAGCGCAAGGAGTCGATCACCCTCGTCGGCAGCGGACAGAGCGCCGCGGAGATCTACTACGACCTGCTGTCCGAGATCGACGTGCACGGCTACCGGCTCAACTGGGTCACGCGCTCCCCGCGGTTCTTCCCGCTGGAGTACACCAAGCTGACGCTGGAGATGACCTCCCCGGAGTACATCGACTACTTCCACGCGCTGCCCGAGGCGACCCGCTACCGGCTGGAGAGGGAGCAGAAGGGCCTGTTCAAGGGCATCGACGGGGACCTGATCGACGCGATCTTCGACCTGCTCTACCAGAAGAGCCTGGGGGGCCCGGTCCCCACCCGGCTGCTGACCAACTCCGCGCTGCACAGCGCGAGCTACGAGGGCGGCGGGTACACGCTGGGCCTGCGCCAGGAGGAGCAGGGCAAGGACTTCGAGCTGAGCACCGAGGGCCTGATCCTGGCCACCGGCTACAAGTACGTCGCCCCCGAGTTCCTGGCCCCGGTCGCCGACCGGATCCGCAAGGACGGGCAGGGCCGCTACGACGTCGCCCGCAACTACTCCATCGACACCGCCGGGCGCGAGATCTTCCTGCAGAACGCGGGCGTCCACACGCACTCGATCACCTCGCCCGACCTGGGCATGGGCGCGTACCGCAACGCGTACATCATCGGCGAGCTGCTGGGGACCGAGTACTACCCCGTCGAAAAGTCCATCGCGTTCCAGGAGTTCTCCGTATGACCTTCACCGTCCGCCCCCTCGACCCGTTCGCCGACGCCGAGCTCCTGCACGGGTGGGTCACCCACCCCAAGGCCGCCTTCTGGATGATGCAGGACGCGAAGCTCCAGGACGTCGAGCGCGAGTACATGGCGATCGCCGCCCACCCGCACCACCACGCCTTCATCGGCATGCGGGACGGCGTGCCGGTCTTCCTGATGGAGCGCTACGACCCCGCCGAGGTGGAGCTCGTCGGGCTGTACGAGGCCCAGCCGGGCGACGTGGGCATGCACTTCCTGGTCGCGCCGACCGACACCCCGGTGCACGGCTTCACCCGCGCCGTGATCACCGCGGTGATGGAGGAGCTGTTCGCGGACGAGACGGTCGAGCGCGTCGTCGTCGAGCCGGACGTGGGCAACAAGGCCGTGCACGCGCTCAACGAGGCCGTCGGCTTCGAGATCGTCGAGCGGATCGCCAAGCCGGAGAAGGACGCGTATCTCAGCGTGTGCACCCGGGAGCAGTTCCTGGCGACGCAGGCGGTGGCCCGATGAGCCTCTCCGACGCCGTCGCCCATCTGACCCCCGAGCTGTGGGAGCAGGCCAACCGGCTGCTCGTGCGCAAGGCGCTCGCGGAGTTCTCCCACGAGCGGCTGCTGACGCCCCAGGCGCTGGGCGAGGACCGCTACCAGGTGCTCAGCGACGACTCTGCCGTCGCGTACCGCTTCACCGCGCGCCTGTTCGCCCTCGACCACTGGCAGATCCCGGCCGAGTCGATCACCCGCCATCTGGACGGCGCGGAGGCGCCGCTGGACGCGCTGGACTTCTTCATCGAGCTGCGCGGCGCCCTCGGCCTGAGCGACGAGATCCTGCCGGTGTACCTGGAGGAGATCTCCTCCACGCTCTCCGGCGCCGCGTACAAGCTCGCCAAGAAGCAGCTGACCTCCGCGGAGCTGGCCGGGTCCGGGTTCCAGGAGATCGAGACGGGGATGACCGAGGGCCACCCCTGCTTCGTCGCCAACAACGGCCGGCTCGGCTTCGGCGTGCACGAGTACCTCTCGTACGCCCCCGAGACGGCGAGCGAGGTCAAGCTGGTCTGGCTCGCGGCCCGCCGCGACCGGGCGACGTTCACCTCGGGCGCGGGGCTGGACTACGACGCGCTGGTCCGCGACGAGCTCGGCGAGGGGACCCTCGCCCGCTTCGGCGCCCGGCTCGACGAGCTGGGCCTGGACCTCGCCGACTACTACCTGCTGCCCGTGCACCCGTGGCAGTGGTGGAACAAGCTCTCCGTCACCTTCGCCGCGGAGATCGCCCAGCAGCGTCTGGTGTGCCTGGGGACGGGCGACGACGAGTACCTCGCCCAGCAGTCGATCCGTACGTTCTTCAACACGACCGACCCGTCGAAGCACTACGTCAAGACGGCCCTGTCGGTGCTGAACATGGGCTTCATGCGGGGCCTGTCCGCCGCGTACATGGAGGCCACCCCGGCCATCAACGACTGGCTCGGGGCCCTGATCGACAGCGACGACGTCCTCAAGGCGGCCCGCTTCTCGATCATCAAGGAGCGGGCGGCGATCGGCTACCGCCACCTCCAGTACGAGCGGGCGACCGACCGCTACTCCCCGTACCGCAAGATGCTGGCCGCGCTCTGGCGCGAGAGCCCGGTCGCCTCTGTCGAGGGCGGCGAGCGGCTGGCCACGATGGCCTCGCTGCTCCATGTGGACCACGAGGGCGCGTCCTTCGCGGGCGCGCTGATCGACCGGTCCGGGCTGCCGCCGGCGCAGTGGCTGCGGGGCTATCTGGACGCGTACCTCGTGCCGGTGCTGCACTGCTTCTACGCCTACGACCTGGTGTTCATGCCGCACGGCGAGAACGTGATCCTGGTCTTCGGCGAGGACGACACGGTCCAGCGGGCGATCTTCAAGGACATCGCCGAGGAGATCGCGGTGATGGACGCGGACGCGGTCCTGCCGCCGGCCGTGGAGCGCGTCCGGCAGGACGTCCCGGACGACATGAAGCTGCTGTCGATCTTCACGGACGTCTTCGACTGCTTCCTCCGCTTCATGGGCGCGGCCCTGGCCGCGGAGGGCCGCATGGACGAGGAGGCGTTCTGGCGGACGGTCGCGGAGTGCGTGCGCGGCTACCAGGAGTCCATGCCGCATCTGGCGGACAAGTTCGCGGAGTACGACATGTTCGCCGAGGACTTCGCGCTCTCCTGCCTCAACCGGCTCCAGCTGCGCGACAACCGGCAGATGGTGGACCTCTCCGACCCGTCCGGCGCGCTCCAGCTCGTCGGCACGCTCGAGAACCCGATCGCGCGGTTCTCCCAGTGACAGGCGGGCGCGCGCGAAAACGGTCCCTCGCGCGCGCCCGTCTCCTCTCTCCGGCCTCTCCGGCCGCCGGTCCCGGGCGCTCAGCCCGTCCGGCGCCCGGGGCCGCCGGTCAGCTCGCGGGCCAGGGGACCTGCGGCGACCGGTAGTAGTCGATCCCCAGCGCCTCCATCCGGGGCCCCTGCGCGGCCAGCCTCAGCCGGTACGCCGCCCAGTCGTGCGTCGACTGCGGCGACCAGCCGAGCTCCGCCACCCCGGGCAGCCTCGGGAACGCCATGTACTCGATGTGGTCGCTCGTCGAGAGCGTCTCCGTCCAGATCGGCGCCTCCACTCCCAGCAGCGCCCCCTCGGCCACGCCCTCCAGGTACGTCGCCGGGTTCCAGTCGTACGACCTCTGCACCTCGACCAGGCCCGCCCAGGACAGCCCCAGCGGCGTGTCCTTCGTGTACTTCATGTCGAGGTAGATCCGGTCCGCGGGCGAGAGGATCAGCCCGGTACCGTTCTTCGTCGCGTCCGCGACCTGCTTGCGCTCCGCCGCGCTGGTCCGGTCGTAGCCCCAGTACTGCGCGACCGCGCCCGCGACCGGCTTGGCCCCGGTCAGCTGGTGCCAGCCGACGACGGTCTTGCCGTACTTCCCCACAGTCGCCTGGGCGCGGTCCATGAAGGCCACATAGTCCGCGTGGCTGGTGGAGTGCGCCTCGTCGCCACCGATGTGGAGGTACTTGCCCGGGGTGAGCGCGGCCAGCTCGCGGACCACGTCGTCCACGAAGTCGTACGTCACCTCCTTGGGCACGCACAGCGAGCTGAAGCCGACCGCCGTGCCGGTGTAGAGGGGCGGGGCGACGCCGTCGCAGTTCAGCTCGGCGTAGGAGGCGAGGGCCGCGTTGGTGTGGCCCGGCATGTCGATCTCGGGGACGACCTCCATGTAGCGCGCGGCGGCGTGGGCGAGGATCTGCCGGTACTGGGCCTTGGTGTAGTAGCCGCCCGGACCGCCGCCGACCTGGGTGGAGCCTCCGTAGGACGCCAGCCGCGGCCAGGAGTCGATCGCGATGCGCCAGCCCTGGTCGTCGGAGAGGTGCATATGCAGCTTGTTGATCTTGTAGAGCGCCAGCTGGTCGATATAGCGCTTGACCTGGTCGACGGTGAAGAAGTGCCGGGACACGTCGAGCATCGCGCCCCGGTAGCCGTAGCGAGGGGTGTCGGTGACGGTCCCGCCGGCGATCTGCCAGGGGCCCGGCTGGCGGGTGTCCTTCTCCACTGCGGCGGGCAGCAGCTGACGCAGCGTCTGGACGCCGTGGAAGAGCCCCGCGGGCTTGCGGGCCGTGACGGTGACCGCGCCGCGCGAGGACTCCAGGCGGTAGCCCTCCTCGCCCAGGGCGCCCTCGGAGGCGCGCAGCCGCAGTCGGATGCCGCCGGCGCCGTCGACGTCGGTGACGGGCAGGGCGTAGCCGGTGGAGGGGCGCAGGATGCCGGCGAGGTACGTGCCGATGGCGCGGGCCTCCCGGGACCCGTCGTCGACCCGGATCCGGGTGGCGGCGGTCAGGGTGTACGGCGAGCCCGAGGGCCGTACGGAGGCCGGGGCGGGGACGACCTCGCCGAGCGGACGGGCGGCGGGAGCGGGGGCGGCGCCGGCCGAGACCGCGGGCGAGGCGGCGGCGGTGATGCCCGCGGCCGCCACGAGCAGCAGCGAACCGAGCAGACGGGGAAGCGTTCTGGGCTGACTCACAGGCGGGTATCCCTTCGAGGGGCGTCACACTTGTGGTGCAGAGCAACCGAACGGTTGTCATGCGTACCGCGCGGCTCAACTCCGGTCAAGGTGTAGACCACTTACTCACTACGCCAATGCGAGAATCCCCGCATGGCGGAAATCATCCAGAAGGACGGAACGTGGACCTTCGACGGGGACACGGTGCGGATCGTGCCGGGGCGCGACAAGGGCGTGAGCCTGCTGCGCAGAACGCTCGGCGAGATCGCCGTGCCGCTGGGCGCGTTGGCGGGAATCTCCTTCGAGCCGGGCAGGAAGTCGGGGCTGCTGCGGCTGCGGCTGCGCGAGGGCGCCGACCCGCTGCTCCAGATCACCGGCGGCGGCCTGGATGACAATTCCTACCCCTACCGGCTGAACGTGGAGAACGACCGCGCCGGAGTCGCCGAGTACTTCGTGGACGAGGTCCGAGGCGCCCTGCTGCTGGAGGGGACGCCCGACGGCCCGGTCGACGGCTATCTGCTGCCCGGTCCGCCGCTGCCCATCACCGTGGGCGCCGGCGACGGCACGGCCTCCTTCGACGGCCGGACCATCCGCCTGGAGTGGACCTGGCACACGGACGACAAGAAGTCGGCGGGCGGCCCGACCACGCTCGCCCTCGCCGCTCTGCACGCCGTGGAGTGGCTGCCGGCCCGCGGACTGGAGAACGGCTATGTGCGCTTCGTCACCTCTATGAGCGCGCCGAGGATCCCGGCGGACCGCGATCCTCAGGCTGTCGAGCTGAACGGCTTCAAGAAGGACCCGCTCATGGCTCTGCTGGCGTCCGCCGTGGTGGCCCGGATGCCCCATCCGAACGCCCCGGCCCCCGCGGAGCCCGCCGCCCTGGCCCCCAGCGGCGACGATCACGACGCGCTGCTGCGGCGGCTGCGGGAGCTGGGCGAGCTGCATCAGTCGGGGATACTGACGGACGAGGAGTTCTCCACCGCCAAGCAGGCCGTCCTCAAGCGCCTCTGAAGCGCCTCCGCATCGCCTCTGAGGCACCTCTGAGCTCGTCGGCGGCGCTTTTTATGGCCTATTCCCGCAGTCCGTGCCCGGAATCGGGCAGGATTCTTGCAATCACGGTAGGCGACCCTTCAATATCTACGAGTGCTCGAACAACGCCCGCCCAGTCGCCCGTCGCATGACGACCTCGTCGACCACCTCGTCCGCAGCACCGCGCTGCAGCGCGGTGAGGCCGCCCGTGTGGTGCTGGACGTGCTGGCGTACTTCGACGAGACGACGGAGGAATTCGTCCGCCGCCGCCACCGCGAGCTGCAGTCCGGCGGCGAGGTGAACTCAGCGATCTTCGAGCGGATCGCGGCCGAGCTGCCGCACCGCGCCGTGGCGCCGCCGGAGCTCTCGCTCCGCCAGCTGCGCCGCATCGTCTACGGCTGACCACCGGCCGACGGCCCGCGGGCCGAGCACACACCTGAACTATGGAGGGGAAAGACAACCATGTGCGGAATCGTCGGATACATCGGCAAGCGTGACGTCGCTCCGCTGCTGCTGGAGGGGCTGCAGCGACTGGAGTACCGGGGGTACGACTCCGCCGGCATCGTGATCTCCAGCCCGAAGGCCGCCGGCCTGAAGATGGTCAAGGCCAAGGGCCGCGTCCGCGACCTCGAGGCCCGCGTGCCCAAGCGCTTCGCCGGCACCACGGGCATCGCCCACACCCGCTGGGCCACCCACGGCGCGCCGAGCGACGTGAACTCGCACCCGCACCTGGACCCCGAGAACAAGGTCGCCGTCGTCCACAACGGCATCGTCGACAACGCGCAGGAGCTGCGCGCCAAGCTGGCAGCGGACGGCGTCGTCTTCGCCTCCGAGACCGACACCGAGGTCATCACCCACCTGATCGCCCGCTCCCAGGCCACCACCCTGGAGGAGAAGGTCCGCGAGGCGCTCAAGGTCATCGAGGGCACCTACGGCATCGCGGTCATGCACGCCGACTTCAACGACCGCATCGTCGTCGCCCGCAACGGCTCGCCGGTCATCCTCGGCATCGGCGAGAAGGAGATGCTCGTCGCCTCCGACGTCGCCGCGCTGATCGCCCACACCCGCCAGGTCGTCACCCTGAACGACGGCGAGATGGCCACCCTCAAGGCCGACGACTTCCGCACGTACACCACCAGCGGCACGTCGACGAACGCCACCCCGGAGACCGTGGAGTGGGAGGCCGCCTCCTTCGACATGGGCGGCCACGACACGTACATGCACAAGGAGATCTCCGAGCAGCCCGACGCGGTCGACCGCGTGCTGCGCGGCCGGATCGACGACCGCTTCTCCACCGTCCACCTGGGCGGCCTGAACCTGGACGCCCGCGAGGCCCGCGGCATCCGCCGGGTCAAGATCCTCGGCTGCGGCACCTCGTACCACGCCGGCCTCATCGGCGCCGGGCTGATCGAGTCCCTGGCCCGCATCCCCGCGGACGCCGAGCCCGCCTCCGAGTTCCGCTACCGCAACCCGGTCGTGGACCCCGACACCCTGTACATCGCGGTCTCCCAGTCGGGCGAGACGTACGACGTGCTGGCCGCCGTCCAGGAGCTCAAGCGCAAGGGCGCGCGCGTCCTGGGCGTGGTGAACGTCGTCGGCTCGGCCATCGCCCGCGAGGCGGACGGCGGCACCTATGTGCACGCCGGTCCCGAGGTCTGCGTCGTGTCCACCAAGTGCTTCACCAACACCGTGGTCGCCTTCGCGCTGCTCGCCCTGCACCTGGGCCGCATACGCGACCTCTCCGTCTCCGACGGCAAGCGGATCATCGAGGGCCTGCGCAAGCTGCCCGCGCAGATCAGCGAGATCCTCGAGACGGAGGAGGAGATCAAGAAGCTGGCGGCCGAGTACGCCGACGCCAAGTCGATGATGTTCATCGGCCGGGTGCGCGGATACCCGGTGGCGCTGGAGGCGTCGCTGAAGCTCAAGGAGATCTCCTACATCCACGCCGAGGCGTACCCGGCGTCCGAGCTCAAGCACGGTCCGCTGGCGCTGATCGAGCCGGCGCTGCCGACGATCGCGATCGTGCCCGACGACGACCTGCTGGAGAAGAACCGCGCGGCCCTGGAGGAGATCAAGGCCCGCAGCGGCAGGATCCTGGCGGTCGCGCACCGCGAGCAGGAGAAGGCCGACCACACCATCGTGGTGCCGAAGAACGAGGACGAGCTGGACCCGATCCTGATGGGCATCCCGCTGCAACTCCTCGCCTACCACACGGCGTTGGCGCTCGGCCGGGACATCGACAAGCCGCGCAACCTGGCGAAGTCCGTCACCGTCGAGTAGTCGTACCCACTCGGACCCAGCCGGACCCAGCCGGACCCAGTCGGACCGCCCTTCGGGGCATGAGAACGCCCCCTGCGCGTGCCACCAGCGCGCAGGGGGCGTTCCCTTCTATAAGCCGGCGCCGCCCAAGCACCGGCTTGCAGCTGCCTCAGCCGGTGGCCGTCACTCCCCGGCCGGCAGCGCGCCCGGAGAGGGTCGGCCACTTGGCGAGCGCCGCGGTCGCGCCGTACCAGGCCGCCAGGCCCGCCACCGCGCCGACCCAGCCGCCCGCCTTGGCCAGCCCCTCGTTCTCCGCGAACGAGGCGATGCCGAGCAGGAGCAGCGAGACGAACAACAGTCCGTACACGCCCTGCCCGAACACGCCGCTCCCCGCGGAGGCGGCCGTCAGGGTCAGTGCGAGCAGCGCCCACAGCAGCAGGAAGAGCCCTGCCGCCTCGGCGGAGACCTCGGAGCCGACTCCGGTCCCCCAGGTGAACCAGAAGGCGCCGAGCCCGGCGAAGGCCGTGCCCGTGCCGGCGCTGCCGGCGCGGAGCTCGAGCAGTCCGACGACGAACAGCGCCACGCCGCCGACCCAGGTCGCGACGGCGGAGGCGTCGGACGCCGCGACGTTGTCGAGCACGCCGGTGTGGCCTATGCCGAACGCCAGCAGGGTGAGTCCGAGTGCGAGGTGGCCGAGAGTGGAAGTCGTAGCGCTTCCCGCGGAGACGTCTTTGTCCACGGCGGGCTCCCTTCGTGTCCTGTGCAGTTGTGCTGCTGCAGCTGTGCTGCTTCCCAGGACCCTTATGTACCCTTCACAAGCGCACAATCAACCACTACGCGTCGGTAGACTTCCGCACTCCGCCTACGAATTGACGCTGCCTCACCTGGGACGACGCCGGGATCACAGGACGGCCACGGCGGGACGAAAACGGGATAACGAAGAGCGGCGAGGCGTTTACGCCGGGCCTGTCGTGTCGACATGGCGCGCAGGTACCCTCCGTTGGAATCCGATGTCCTGTGGGAGGCCGGCATGAAAGCACTCGAGGGCCTCAGGAAGGCAAGGCAGCTGCTGGGGAGGAGCCCGGACCGAGGCAGGATGAAGATTCGCTGCGTCGACAGGGGCTGGGAGTTGGAGCGTGTGTGGCAGCCCGGCAAGGAGGAGTGGTTCTTGAACGGGGAGCCCATTTCCGAGCATGAGGCACGCACCCGTCTTCAGGAGGCGGGACTGGTCGATACGGTTCGCTGGTGAGTGCCCAGGAGCTGAACTCACCGACCGCGTCAGGACTGTGTTGAGCGGTGGTCAGGCCTACTCGAGGGCTGCTTCGACGATGGAGCGGGCGGCTTTCGCGTAGCGGACGGCGGTGTCCGCGCTCCGTCTCCCCAGCCGGCTCGTCCCTGCCCACGCACTGGGCGAGAGCCGGTAGCGGACCTTGTCGTGCGCCAGGCCCACCACCGATCCGGGGACCGATCACGACCACCGGCCCGAGAGAACCGCCCCTACGGGATCACGACCACCGCGCCGAGAGGCCCGCCGCTACCGGATCACGACCACCGGTCCGAGAGGCCCGCCGCTACCGGATCACGACCACCGGTCCGAGAGGCCCGCCGCTACGGGATCACGACCACCGGACGCTGCGCGCGCCGGGCCAGCCGGCCCGCCACCGAGCCGAAGATCCGGCCCACGATGCCCTGCGTCGAGCCGACGACGATCGCGTCCGCGGAGTACTCCCGCCCGACCTCCTCGAGCTCGTGGCAGATGTCGCCGCCGCGCTCGACCAGGATCCACGGCACCTCGGCCAGATAGTCCGCGCACGCCAGCTCCAGACCGAGCACCTCGGTCCGGTGATCGGGCACGTCCACGAAGACGGGAGGCTCGCAGCCCGCCCAGACGGTGGTCGGCAGCCGGTTCGCGACATGGACGATGATCAGGCCCGAACCGGACCGTCTCGCCATTCCGATCGCGTAAGCGAGCGCCCGCTCACTGGAGGTCGATCCGTCGAAGCCGACGACGACTCCATGCCGGAAGGCGGGATCGCAGGAATGACATGTCTCTTCCGCCGCTTGCAGGTCCGAAAAGGAATCGGCTACCTGCTTGCGGTCCGCGGGTTCGGGGAATTCGTGACCGGCCATCGGTGTCTCGGCGAAGAAGGTCCTCTTGGGAGGGATCGTCAAGGAAAGGTGCGTCTGTCGGCATGGCGGCGGAGCTGTGTCCGGGAATCATCTTCCCAAGCCCTTACCCCAAGGGTACGGCGACACTCCTCCCCTGCCCAGAGCCTGCCGCCCACCCGTCGCCGCCCATCACCCCGCCGTGGAGCGCTGCGCGCTACGGGCTCGGTTGCCGCGGCGTCCCAGGGAGCATGCCCCAGCCCGTCTCGTATGGCAATGCCACTTGGCGTCTACAGCCGTCTACGACCGGTGCCGCAAGCGGCCTGTGCGGACCGTCCGGGGGGCGTCGGCGGCCGTCCAGTGACCGCGGGGCCGCGCCCCTCGTTGGCACCTCGGTCCCCCCGCCGCCCCCAGGGAGCATCCGTGCCCGCACCCCCGTCCGAACCGACCCCTCCGTCGTCCGAGTCCGCGAGCGAGGTCGTGCGCTGGGCGGCCTTCAGCTGTCTGCTCGTCCCGGTGGTGCTGGTCGTGTACGGAGCGTCCGTGGGCGGGGCGGCGGCCGCGGCGCTGGGCCTCGCGGCCGTGACGGCCGCCTGCCGGGTGCTGCTGCGCCAGTCGGAGCGCAGCGCCGCCCGGGCCCTCGCCCACGCCCGCGCCGAGGAGTCGGCGCCCGGGCACGGCCGGCGCGCCAGACCCGCGCCCGCGGCGCGCAGGAGCCCCCGCCACGGCTCGGGAACTACGCCTGGGGACTGACGGGTTCGCACACCCGCACCCGTATGTTTTCAGCCAACTTCGGTCTACCGGCCAGTCCTTGTCGAAATGGCCTGCCAACCCCCTTGTCACCAGGAAAGAAAGGACTATTCGCGGCGTTCGCACCCTACGGGGACGGGCCATGCGTGCGAGGCGGCCTTCCCTGGGCGGCCCGCGAGTGGAACGCTTCGTGATCGAATGCTTCGCGCCAAGTTGCCATGTCGACATAGCGGGGCATGCCGAACTTGTCACGGCGGCGCCACCGGACGCAGTAGATTCGATCATGAGTATCGACGGCTGGGGACTCGTGCAAAACCGAGGGGAAACGTGCAGGAGCGAAAGGCCCGACAAGAACGGGGAGACGCGAACACCGAGGGGGGCTTAGCGTCATGAGTCAGGACTCCGCCGCGCCGGAGGCAGTACGGAAGCTCTCCGGGCGCCGGCGCCGGGAGGTCGTCGCGGTACTGCTGTTCAGCGGCGGCCCGATCTTCGAAAGTTCCATCCCGCTCTCAGTGTTCGGAATTGACCGTCAGGACGCTGGAGTTCCCCGCTATCGACTGCTTGTCTGCGGTGGCGAGGAGGGCCCGCTGCGGACCACCGGCGGGCTGGAACTGACCGCGCCTTACGGCCTGGAGGCAATCAGCAGGGCGGGCACCGTCGTAGTGCCCGCGTGGCGGTCGATCACATCGCCGCCGCCGCCCGAGGCGCTGGACGCGCTGCGGCGCGCACACGAGGAGGGCGCGCGGATCGTCGGCCTGTGCACGGGAGCGTTCGTGCTCGCCGCGGCCGGCCTGCTCGACGGCCGCCCGGCGACGACGCACTGGATGTACGCGCCGACGCTGGCCAAGCGCTATCCGTCGGTCCACGTGGATCCACGGGAGCTCTTCGTCGACGACGGAGACGTGCTGACCTCCGCCGGAACGGCGGCTGGAATCGATCTCTGTCTGCACATCGTGCGCACGGATCACGGCACCGAGGCGGCCGGGGCGCTCGCGCGCAGGCTCGTCGTGCCGCCGCGCCGCAGCGGCGGGCAGGAGCGCTATCTGGACAGGTCTTTACCAGAGGAAATCGGGTCGGACCCGCTGGCCGAGGTCGTCTCGTGGGCGCTGGAGCACCTCCACGAACAGTTCGACGTGGAGACGCTGGCGGCCCGGGCGTACATGAGCCGGCGCACCTTCGACCGGCGATTTCGATCGCTGACCGGGAGCGCGCCGCTGCAGTGGCTGATCACCCAGCGGGTGCTGCAGGCGCAGCGGCTGCTGGAGACCTCCGACTACTCGGTCGACGAGGTCGCGGGCCGCTGTGGCTTCCGCTCGCCGGTGGCGCTGCGCGGCCACTTCCGGCGGCAGCTGGGCTCGTCCCCGGCCGCCTACCGGGCCGCGTACCGGGTCCGCCGCCCGCAGGGCGACCCCGCCCCGGCGGCGGTCGTGGAGGCGGTGGTGCCCGCGCAGGCGTCCGCGATGAGCAGGCGAGCGGCGGCGGCCGCGGGTCCGGGCGGCCATACGGCCACCTCGTCCGCACCGGTGGAGCTGGGCATGACCAAGCCCAATTCCGACGCGTACGCGTCAGGCCATAGCCGCCCGAGCCTCCCCGGCCAGCGGAGTGCGCCATAAGGTAGGACGCATGAACGACCGCATGGTGTGGATCGACTGCGAGATGACCGGGCTCTCGCTGTCGGACGACGCACTCATCGAGGTGGCCGCACTGGTCACCGACTCGGAACTGAATGTGCTCGGCGAAGGGGTGGACATCGTTATCCGCCCCCCGGACGCCGCGCTGGAGACGATGCCCGAGGTGGTGCGCCAGATGCACACCGCCTCGGGACTCCTCGACGAGCTGGCGGGCGGAACCACGCTCGCGGCCGCCGAGGAGCAGGTCCTGGCGTACGTACGCGAGCACGTCAAGGACCCCGGCAAGGCCCCGCTCTGCGGAAACTCGGTCGGCACAGACCGCGGTTTCCTGCTGCGCGACATGCCGACGCTGGAGGACTACCTCCACTACCGGATCGTCGATGTCTCCTCGGTCAAGGAACTGGCTCGCCGCTGGTACCCGAGGGCGTACTTCAACAGTCCGGAGAAGAACGGCAACCACCGGGCGCTGGCGGACATCCGCGAATCCATCGCGGAGCTGCGCTACTACCGCGAGGCGGTGTTCGTGCCCCAGCCCGGACCCGACTCGGACAGCGCGAAGGCGATCGCCGCGAAGTACGTCCTGCCTGCTCAGTGAGGCAGGAGTGACACAGGAATGACGCAGGACCAGGGCCGAGAAAGGGCTCACGTCAGGGCCACGTAAACCCTGGCGCGAGCACCCTCTCGGACCCTGTACACTTTTTCTCGGCCGGTCGGAAACGACCGGTCGTGGTGGGTATAGCTCAGCTGGTAGAGCACCTGGTTGTGGTCCAGGATGTCGCGGGTTCGAGTCCCGTTACTCACCCTGAACGATCAGCCCCTGACCTGGGAAAACAGGTCAGGGGCTGATTTCATTCCGGCCTGGTTGGGAACGATGGCCGAACGGGGCCCGCGAATCGCCCGCACTCTCCCCCTCCACGGCGACCCGTCCGAAGGCACGCACACAGGGGCGTGAGCCGTATCTCGCTGGTCGGGTCCGTCTGCCAGGCAAGGGGCGCCCGGCGAGGCATCGTCGGCCCACCAGTCCGCAGGGCGAGCCGGGTCTGATCGTTCCGACCGGTCCGACAGGCCTTCAGGGTCGCTGCCCGACGCCGGTACGGCCGGTACTGCCCCTGGCAAGCGCCACCACATCCACCACCGTTCGTCACGTCGAGTGACGGGCTCTTGACGCGCTGCTCCGGCGACATGAAGGTGCGTAGAACAGCGTGGAATCCCTTCGCCCGAGGAGAGTGCAGTGGCCCTAAAGTTCCTTGGCATCATCCCCAACACGCCCACCGACGAGTCCCCAACGATCTGGCTCGACGAGGAAACCGGAGACCTTCTGATCCAGTCGTACAAGGCGACAGAGGATGAGGTACGGGCATGCCAGGAGATCGGCTCCATCCCGGGGCACTCCACCGATGTACCCGATCACGAGACGATCATTAGGCTTCCGGCCGTCATGCTCCAGTACATCCCCCGTCACGACCGTGAAGAGGTAGGAAGTGCAGCCACCGGCGCGTAACGCACTGGCCCAAGCCCAACGCACGGCGGTGCATCTGGAGATGCGCGACAGCTACATGCTCGACGACCCTGAGTTCATCGCCTGGCAGCAGGGCAAGCGCCTCGACCCCGACGACCGCGTCTCATGGTGGGGTGGCTGGCACGACGTTGTCCAGGAGGCGACCGCCCGGGGCGTCGCCGTCCGGCGTGCCCGCATCGTGTCCGAGCCGGTCAGCGACTACGTCCGGTACGAGTACGACGGAACGTTCACCAACATCGCAGCAGGCGAGCAAGTCCGCTGGCTGTCTCGGCGCCGTACGACGGATCTCGCGCTGCCAGGTACGGACTTCTGGGTCTTCGACGACGAGACCGTCCTCTTCCACCACTTCACCGGCGACGGTCAACTCGCAGAGGACGGCCGCGAGTACGTCTCCCTGCCCGTGCTGGCGAAACTGTGCGGCGACGCGTTCGAGTCCGTGTGGCAGCGGGCCGTCCCTCACGCCGAGTACCGGCCCGTCTGATCCCGCGCACGCCGTGGTCAGTTCGGCATCGTCGTCAGTCGAGCAGGCCCGACAGATCCTCGCTGACCGCCTTAGCGAGATCCGCCGGGATGCTCGGCTGAGCGGGCGCGACCTCGCCCGCACCTGCGGCTGGTACCCGTCCAAGGTGTCCCGCATCGAGAACGCTCGAACTTCTCCGTCCTCCGAGGACATCCATGCCTGGTGCGGCGCGTGCGGAGCGGAGGACCAAGCTGCGGACCTCGTCGAGTCGTTGCGCGCCGTCGAGGGGATGTTCGTCGAGTGGCAGCGGATGGAGCGCCGTGGTCTGCGTCAGGCGCAGTTGGCTGTTCGGCCGCTCTATGAGCGCACCTCGCGATTTCGCTCCTACTCCTCATGGTTCGTGCCCGGCCTCATCCAGACCCGCGCATACACGGAGTCTGTGTTGCGCGCCGTGCAGCGCCGGCGGGTCACCGTCGACGATGTGGACGCCGCAGTCGACGCCCGGATGGAGCGTCAGCGCGTAGTGCACGAGGGGGGCCGCACGTTCGCGTTCCTCGTCGAGGAGTCCGTGCTGCGGTCGGGCATGGGCGGCAGAGAAGTCATGGCCGGCCAGCTCGGCCAGATGATCACCGTAGGCTCGCTGCCCAACGTCAGCCTGGGCGTCATCCCGATGCGGCCGGACCGCACACGGATGCCGGTCGAAGGATTCTGGATCTACGACTCGACGCAGGTGAACGTCGAGTTGGTCTCCGGCTATCTGACGATCACACAGCCGCGCGAAGTCGCAACGTACGCAGACACGTTCCAAGAGCTGGCCGATCTCGCCGTGTACGGCGGGGAGGCACGGACTGTGATCGCACAGGCTCTTCAGTCTCTGGGCTGAATCGGCGTGGAACCTCGTAGAACTTTCTGGTGTGGACTCGGCCGACGTCCGTACGTTCCAGAGCATGGATTCACTCGCCCGCCCCTCGGGGGCCTCCGACGCGGGACTGTCCGAGTGGTGCGACTGGCATAGGGACTGGTCCGGGTCGACGCTGGAAGTGCGGTCGATCGAGCGCCCGTCCGGCCCGCCCTTCCCTCTGCGTGCGTGCACCCCGCGCCGGAAGCGGCACGCTCTCGTCGCGGCTGGCGATGCGCTGCAAGGGGCCGCGACATGACGCCGTACACCAGCCCGGGCCGCGTGGTGATCCCCTGCTACTGCTGGATCAAGAAGCCCGGCACCGAGACGCGCTGCCGCCAGAAGCCGGGGCACGCGGGCCCGCACTACAACGGCATCCGGCGTGTGGAATGGCCCAACCGTGGACCGGAGCCGCAATGACCACGGTGGTCGAGCTGGCGCGGCCCGGCCGCAAGCACTGCCAGTCCACGCCGATCCCGCCCGCCAGGGATCTGACTTGGGAGCAGTACGCCGGCCGGACGTGCGTCGTCTGCGGCAGGCGCCTCACGTCCGATGCCGTCTCGCGTGGGTGGGCGCGGGGCAGGCAAGGCGTCCACGTCCTGGACGTCGAGGTGTGGGCATGCCCGTAGGACCGCCCACGGGAGGCGAAGCCGTGAACGGCGAGGACCGGCGCTGCCTGGACGGGCCCCTCTGGGAATGAGACCCCGCTGGCGGGCGGCAGGGCCCGTCGGCGGCTCAAGGGCTCCGGTCCGCCTGCACCCCCGTTGTGGGCGGGCCGGGTCCTGCTCCCGCACCGTCACACCCCACTGAACTCCCGTCCCGGCCGAGGTTTCCTGGCCGGAGTCGTCGGCCGGGACGGGCCTGGGCCCAGCCCTCATGGGCGAGCCCGAGCAAGTGCACGACAACGAGGAGACGGACTCCTCGTTGAGAGCACACCTGGAGGTCACCATGCGTTATCGCCTCGATGTGGTCAAGAACAGCGGCGGCGACGAGGACGACGGCAAGGGCGGCAACCCGCCCACCGGCGACGGCGACGACGGCCGCGATTACAGCAGCTGATGTCCACTGCGTGACGCACCACCGGCCCGGCATCCCCACGCGGCGGTGCCGGGCCACCCATCGAACGAGGGGCCGAGTCATGGCAAGAACGATGACGGGCGTGGGCAGGGTGACCGTGCTGCCGCTCCTGCACATGTGGCCGGACCAATACTGCGCGCTCGCGTACACCGCGACCGGAGAACTCGGCGACACCGCCATCGTCGGCTACGTCCCGATCCCTGGAATCCCGGACGTTTCCCTGATGGACGTCGCAGCCCGGCACGAGCCGCAGCGCCTGTACGGCTCCTCGGGCGGGCCCGGCTTCGCCGAGGCGTGCTGGATCATCTGCACCGGCTGGAGCGGCCGCGGCGTGCCGAAGCGCGGAACGGTAGAGCTGACCGGGGCATGGACACTTCACCCGGACCGGACCATGAGCCTGGGGAAATCGATGTACGGGTACGACCGCCTGCACGTCGGTCGGCTCACGCTCGACGACGGCGAACTGATGCGCCTGGCGCAGAACGTCCTCGGCGGCACCTGCACATAACCCCGATCTTTGGCGCCTCAGAGCCAGTACACATCGGCACGCTCGTCGTCCGCGCGCTCGACAGCGCACGCCCCTGCCCAGCCGCGGCGGCCAAGGCGCGCCGAAGTCCGCCGAGTTGCCGCAGCTCAGGACGAGTCGCGGACCACCAGCTCCGTCGGGACCACGATCTGCGGAGGCTCGGTGGAGCGGGCCGTGATCTCCTGGAGCAGGACCTGGGCCATCGTGCGGCCCATCTCCTCGATCGGCTGGCGCACGCTCGTGAGCGGCGGGTCCATGTGGCGGGCGACCGCCGAGTCGTCGAAGCCGACCAGGGAGACGTCCTGCGGAATCCGGCGGCCCGCCTCGCGCAGCACCTGGCGCGCGCCCGCCGCCATCACGTCGGAGCCAGCGAAGACGGCGTCGAGGTCCGGGCGGCGCTCCAGCAGCTCCCGCATCGCCCGTACGCCGCCCTCCTCGGTGAAGTCGCCCAGCGCGGTCAGCCGCTCGTCGACCGTCAGGCCCGCCGCCGTCAGCGCCTCGCGGTAGCCGTCCAGGCGGCGCTGCGCGCCGTAGACGTCCAGGCGGCCTGTGATGGTGGCGATGGAGCGCCGCCCGCGGGCGAGCAGATGGCCGACCGCCGCCCGCGCGCCCTCGAAGTTGTCGGAGTCGACCGCCGGCAGCGTCTCGTCCTCGGAGCGGCGACCGCTGATCACGGCCGGGATCTCCAGCTGCTCCAGCAGGTCGGGCAGCGGGTCGTCCGCGTGCACGGAGACCAGCAGGACGCCGTCGACGCGATGGGCCGCCAGATACTGCGCCAGCCTGCGGCGCTCGCGGTCGCTGCCGGCGAGGGTGAGCAGCAGCTGCATGTCCGTGTCGGCGAGGGCCGCGCCGACCCCGCGCACGATGTCGGAGAAGTACGGCTCGGCGAAGAAACGGTCCTCCGGCTCCGGGACGACCAGGGCGATCGCGTCGGTGCGGTTGGCGGCGAGCGCGCGGGCGGCGCGGTTGGGGACATAGCCGAGCTCGGCGACGGCCGCCTCCACCGCGGCGCGGGTGCGCTCGCTGACCCGCGGCGAGCCGTTGATCACGCGGGAGACCGTGCCGCGGCCCACTCCGGCGCGTGCGGCCACTTCTTCGAGGGTGGGCCGGCCGGTGCCCCGTCCGCCGTTCCCCGTTCGGATCGTCCGAGACACCATGCAAACCTCCCGAGGCTTCCCAGGCCGAGAACATAACGCGTCCGATGCCTTGACACCCCCTCGGGGAGACGCGACCCTTCAACACATCACGTATGGGAGCGCTCCCACAGTACCTGACCCATACACATCCCGCACGTTCCCCGCCCGAGCCGCAGATGCTCAACGTACGGGCGACGCACGCCAGTTGGCCGGGGGGTCGGCACGTCAGGGCACAAGGAGGACGCAGTGCGCAGGACAGTAATCCTGGCGGTCGTGGCCGCTCTCGGAGCCGGTCTGCTGGCCGGCTGCGCCGAGGACGGCGACGACTCCGCTCCCAGCTCCTCGAACGGCGGCGGAGGCGGAGGCAAGGGCAAGACCACGCTCACCGTGGGGGTCTTCGGCGCGTTCGGCCTGAAGGAGGCCGGTCTCTACGACGAGTACATGAAGCTCAACAAGAACATCGTGATCAAGCAGACCTCCATCGAGCGCAACGAGAACTACTACCCGCAGCTGCTGACCCACCTCGGCAGCGGCAGCGGCCTCGCCGACGTCCAGGCGGTCGAGGTCAACAACATCGCCGAGATCACCGCGACGCAGTCCGGCAAGCTGGTCGACCTGGGCAAGACGCAGGGCGTCGCGAAGGACTCCTTCCTGGACTGGAAGTGGGCGCAGGGCACCTCCAAGGACGGCAAGACCGTCGCGCTGGGCACGGACATCGGGCCGCAGGGCATCTGCTACCGCAAGGACCTGTTCGCCAAGGCCGGACTGCCCTCCGACCGCGAGGCCGTGGGCAGGCTGTGGGCGGGCGACTGGAACAAGTACCTGGAGGCGGGCAGGCAGTTCAAGGCCAAGGCGCCCAAGGGCACGGCGTTCGTCGACTCGGCGTCCGGCGTGATGGCCGCGATCACCGGCGGCAACGAGAACCGCTTCTACGACAAGGACGGCAAGGTCGTCTACAAGACCAACCCGGCCGTCAGGGAAGCCTGGGACATCGCGGCCGAGTTCGCGACGGAGGGGCTGACCGGCAAGCTCCAGCAGTTCACCCCGGGCTGGGACCAGGGCTACGCCAACGGCGCCTTCGCCACCGTCTCCTGCCCGGCCTGGATGCTCGGCTATATCCAGGACAAGGCCGGCGCCGCCGGCAAGGACAAGTGGGACGTGGCCGCCGCGCCCAAGCCCAGCAACTGGGGCGGCTCCTTCCTGACCGTCCCCGAGGCCGGCAAGAACAAGGAGGAGGCCGCCAAGCTGGTGGCCTGGCTCACGGCCCCCGCGCAGCAGGCGAAGCTGTTCGCCGAGCGCGGCAGCTTCCCCAGCGCCCAGGCTGCGTACGGCCTGTCCGAAGTCTCCGGCGCGAAGCACGAGTTCTTCGACGACGCGCCCATCGGGCAGATCTTCTCGAAGGCCGCCGAGGGCATCCCGGTGCAGATCCTCGGCCCGAAGGACCTGATCATCGCGCAGAACCTGGCGGACATCGGCATGCTCCAGGTCGACCAGAAGGGCCGCTCCCCCCAGCAGGGCTGGGACGCCGCCGTGAAGGCGATCGACAACGCGCTGGACCAGTGAGCATGAAGTCCACGGCTCCAGCGGCAGCCGCGCCCTCCTCGGGGGAGGAGGGCGCGGCCCGCCCGCGCACGCTCTCCCCCTCCGCCGCCGACGAGCGCCGCCGGGCGCTGCGCAGCCTCCGCTACCGGCTGGACCTGAAGTGGAGCCCGTACGCCCTCGTCGCGCCCTTCTTCCTCTTCTTCCTGGCCTTCGGCCTCTTCCCGCTCCTCTACACCGGCTGGGCCTCGCTGCACCGGGTCGAGCTGACCGCGCCCGACGACATGGAGTGGGTGGGGCTGCGCAACTTCTCCCGGCTGCTGGAGGACGACTTCTTCTGGAACGCGCTGCAGAACACCGTCACCATCGGGCTCATCTCCACCGTCCCGCAGCTGCTCATGGCGCTGGGCATCGCGCATCTGCTCAACTACCGGCTGCGCGGCTCGATGTTCTTCCGCGTGGCCGCGCTGACTCCCTACGCCACCTCGGTGGCCGCCGCGACGCTCGTGTTCGTCCTCCTCTTCGGGCGCGACTACGGAATGGTCAACTGGGCGCTCGGCCTGATCGGAGTCGACGACGTCGACTGGCAGAACGGCGACTGGACCTCCCAGATCGCCGTCTCCACGATCGTGATCTGGCGGTGGACGGGCTACAACGCGCTGATCTACCTCGCGGCGATGCAGGCCATCCCGAACGACCTCTACGAGTCCGCCGCCCTCGACGGCGCCTCGCGCTGGCAGCAGTTCCGCCATGTCACGATCCCCTCGCTGCGGCCCACCATCCTGTTCACCTGCGTGGTCTCCACGATCGGGGCGACGCAGCTGTTCGGCGAGCCGCTGCTGTTCAACGGCGCCGCGGGCGCGACCGGCGGCTCGGACCACCAGTTCCAGACGCTCGGGCTCTACCTCTACGAACAGGGCTGGGTGAACCTCCATCTCGGCCGCGCCTCGGCCATCGCCTGGGCGATGTTCCTGATCCTGCTGGTGATCGGCGCGGTGAACTGGCTGCTCGCCCGCCGGCTGAGCAAGAGCTCATAAGGGGACGACGACATGACGAGACTGCTCAGCGCCCAGCGCGCCGGACGCCATCTGCTCAGCGCCCCGCGCGCCGGACGCCAGCTGCACGGCGGCCGGATCACCTATGCCGTACTGATCCTCTTCACCGCCGGCTCTCTGTTCCCCCTGGTGTGGACGGCGGTCGCGGCCTCCCGCACCAGCTCCCGGCTCGCCCAGACTCCCCCGCCCTTCTGGTTCGGCGGCAATCTCCTCAAGAACCTCGAGATCGCCTGGACCGATGCCAACATGGGCACGGCTCTGCTCAACACCACGATCGTCGCCGGGACGGTCGCCGTCGGGACCGTGCTCTTCTCGACGCTCGCCGGCTTCGCCTTCGCCAAGCTGCGCTTCCGCCTCAAGAACCTCCTGCTCCTGCTGGTGATCGGCACGATGATGGTGCCGCCGCAGCTCAGCGTCGTGCCGCTGTACATGCTGGTCGCCGAGCTCTCCTGGACCGACCAGCTCCAGTCGGTCATCCTGCCCACGCTGGTCTGCGCCTTCGGCGTGTTCTTCATGCGGCAGTACCTCGTCGAGGCGCTGCCCACCGAGCTGATCGAGGCCGCCAGGGTCGACGGCGCGAACAGCTGGCGCGTGGTGTGGCACATCGTCTTCCCTGCCGCGCGTCCCGCCATGGCCGTGCTGGGGATGCTCACCTTCGTGATGACGTGGAACGACTTCTTCTGGCCGATCATCGCGCTGACCCAGAACGGCAGCCCGACCGTGCAGGTGGCGCTGACCGGCCTCGGCCGCGGCTATATCCCCGACCAGTCGGTGATCATGGCCGGCGCCCTGCTGGGGACGCTGCCGCTGCTGATCGCCTTCGTCGTCTTCGGCAAGCACATCGTCGGCGGCATCATGCAGGGCGCGGTCAAGGGCTGACGCCTCCGCTCCTCATCCCCCCCTGTTCTCACCGGTTCTCACGTCTCCGTAGGGAGCTCGCCCATGCCTGCCAGCTTTCCGCCCGCCTTTCTGTGGGGCACCGCCACCGCCGCGTACCAGATCGAGGGAGCGGTCCGCGAGGGCGGCCGGACGCCGTCGATCTGGGACACGTTCAGCCATACGCCGGGGAAGGTGGAGGGAGGCGACACCGGGGACACGGCCGTCGACCACTTCCACCGCCGCGCGCAGGACGTCGCGATGATGGCGGACCTCGGCGTCAACGCGTACCGCTTCTCCGTCTCCTGGCCCAGGGTGCAGCCCACCGGCCGCGGGCCCGCGGTCCAGCGCGGACTCGACTTCTACCGGCAGCTGGTCGACGATCTGCTGGAGCACGACATCCGCCCCGTGCTGACCCTGTACCACTGGGACCTGCCCCAGGAGCTGGAGTCCGCGGGAGGCTGGCCGGCCCGCGACACGGCGTACCGCTTCGCCGACTACGCCCGTATCGTCGCCGACGCGCTCGGCGACCGGGTGGATATGTGGACCACCCTCAACGAGCCCTGGTGCAGCGCCTTCCTGGGATACGGCTCCGGCGTCCACGCACCCGGCCGCACCGACCCCGTCGCCGCCCTGCGCGCCGCCCACCACCTCAACCTGGCCCACGGTCTGGGCGCCCAGGCGCTGCGCTCGGCGCTGCCCGCCCGGGCCCAGCTCTCCATCAGCCTCAACCCGAGCGTGGTCAGGGCGAGAAGCCAGAGCCCCAGCGACCTCGACGCGCGCAGGCGCATCGACGCGCTCGCGAACCGCGTCTTCGACGGGCCTCTCCTCAAGGGCGCGTATCCGCGGGACCTGTTCGAGGACACCGCGCACCTCACCGACTGGTCCTTCGTCCACGGCGAAGACCTGGCCGTCATCAAGCACCCCCTCGACTCGCTCGGCCTGAACTACTACGCACCAGCAGTTGTATCGGACGCCACTGACAATCGCCCCGACGGCCGCTCCGAGCGCAAGGACGGCCACGGCGCCAGCGACCACTCCCCCTGGCCGGGCGCGGACGCGGTCGCCTTCCACCAACCCCCCGGCGAGCGCACCGAGATGGGCTGGAGCGTCGACCCGAGCGGCCTGTACGACCTGCTGCGGCACTATGCCCGCGAGGCCCCAGGCCTGCCGCTGATGATCACCGAGAACGGCGCCGCGTACGACGACAAGCCGAACGCTGACGGCTCGGTCCACGACCCCGACCGCGTCCGCTATCTGCACGGCCATCTCTCGGCCGTGCAACGGGCGATGGCCGACGGCGCGGACGTACGCGGCTACTTCCTCTGGTCCCTGATGGACAACTTCGAGTGGGCCTACGGCTACGGCAAGCGCTTCGGCGCGGTGTACGTGGACTACGAGACGCAGGTCCGCACGCCGAAGTCGAGCGCCCACTGGTACGGCGAGCTGGCGCGGACGGGAGTGCTGCCGCCTCCGCCGGAGGCCTGAGAGACGCACAGGCCGTCCCCCGCGCGTGCGCGGCGGGAGACGGCCTGGCCGGCCTCGCGTCCGTACGGAGACGGAGGCGGAGGCGGTGTGTGGAAGCGGTACCTGGAAGCGGCGTACGGAGGCAGTGCACGGAAGCGGCGTACGGCCTACCGTGCTGACGGCCTACCGCGCTGACGGCCTACCGCGATAACGGTTACCGCGCTTGCCGCGTCCGCCGCTTACGGCGCGACCAGCATCACCTCCGCCCCCAGCCGGTCGGCGCGTGTGTCCGTGTACATCGTGGTCTCGCCGTCCGTCCAGCGGACCAGGAGATCGTCGGCCAGACCGTTGGCGGTGTAGTTCCCGGCGGAGATGACCGCCGCGTGCTTGCCCCACGTGTCGTTCGCGTTCAGCACGCGCTTCTCCACGCCGAGTCCCCCGGTCGTGGTGCCGACGTAGTTGTCGACCTCGCCGTCCGACCAGCGGATCATGAGGTCCCACTTGTGGTTCCCGGCGAACTGCCCGCTGGTGAGCAGGGTGGCCTTCTTCCACTCCGGGTCGGCGTCCCGCAGCTTGTGCTCCTGGCCGAAGGTCCCGGCGCTCACATTGGTGAAGAGGCTGAGCTCCCCGTCCCTCCAGCGGACCATCAGGTCGGTGACATAGGTGGCGGCGTTGAAGCGTCCCGCCGATATCTGCTCGGCGTACTTCCAGATCGAGTCCTTCGCCGCCATCTGAGTGCCCTCGTGGTCGAGGCCCTGGGCGCTCACGTCCGGGTAGAGCGTGACCTCGCCGTCGGACCAGCGCACCAGCAGGTCGAACTGGTTGCCGCCGGTGAAGTCGCCGCCGGTGACGGTGGCGGCGTACTTGCCCCACAGGCCGTTCGGCGCCAGCAGCCGCCGCTCGGGGTGGAAGCCGCCCTTGCCGTCGCCGGGGTACAGGGTGACCTCGCCGTCCGTCCAGATGACGATCAGGTCGCTGTGACCGGTGCCCGAGAAGTCACCGGAGGTCATCACCTTGGCGTGCTTCCAGAGCTCTCCGTTGCCCGGCAGATAGGGGCCGTCGTTCGTCGGCACGTACGGCGGGCGCTTGATCTCCTGCGTGCCCGCGACGGCGTCGTTGTAGAGGGCCTGGGCGTCGTCGGCGTACAGCGGCGCGTACGTGATCCAGTCGACGTTCTGGTCGTTGCCGCCGCCGTTGTAGCCGCCGGTGTTGCCGATGACCTTGCCGGTGCGGGCGCCGGCGTCGTAGTCCGTGATCCACGGGCCGCCGGACACGCCGCCGGAGAAGCCGTCGCAGGACATCTGCATCTGCCGGAAGCCCTGCAGACGGGAGGTGGCGACGTCACAGCGGATGGCCTGGTGCTTCGGGTTCTTCGCCTCGCTGCTGGGGTAGCCCACCACGGTGGCGTTGTGGCGGTAGCCGGAAGCCCGGGTGAAGGTGAGCGCCCCGGTGACGTCCTCGGCCTTGCCCTTGCCGTTGGCCGCGACCCGTACGAAGGCGAAGTCCAGGTCGGAGACCGGCTTCTTGGTGTTGTGCTCGTACCGCGGGTCGATATAGACGCTGTTCACCGGGAAGACGCCGCTGGGCTGCTTCTCGGCGGAGGAGCCGTGGCGGTACTGCGGCACGAAGATGCCGTGCGCGGCGCCCTTCAGGCCGTCGGCGCAGTGGGCGGCGGTGAGGACGAGGTCCTTGTTCGCGCTGCGGACGACGCTGCCGGTGCAGGAGGTCGCCTTGCCGCCGAGGGGTTTCTTGTCGTAGAAGAACGTGCCCACCATCGGCAGGCCGCCGAAGTACTGCCCCTTCTTGGTGCCGGGAGGCGCGTCGGCGGCCGGCGCAGCCCGCATTCCCGACTTCGCGGGGGCTCCCGAGGGCGCCTCGCCGCGTGCGGCGTCGACCGGCACGGCTTCGGCCATCCGCTCAGCCGTCCAGAACTTCTCCTCCGCGGTCAGGGACGGCGCCGGGGGAGGGTCGGCGGGAGGGGTCGGCGTCGCGGAGGGCGAAGCGCTCGGCTCGGCAGTCGGCTTGGCGGACGGTTTGGCAGTCGGCTTGGCGGACGGCTTCGCGGACGGCGGCTGAGAAGGGGCCGCGGGGGGCGAGGTGGAGGGCGGCGCGGACTCTGAGGCGACCGGGGCCTGCGGAGAGCGTAAAGCCGTCGACGGGGTGGGAGTGGGATTGCCGGTCGCCGCGAGGGCGGGACCGGAGCTGAGTGCACCCGCGCAGAGGATCAGCGCAAGAGCAGGCAACCAACGTGAACGCAACACACTGTCTCTCTAGTAGAGGATCAAACGTCCTTGGCAGAGCGACACTTGCACACGTGATCAACATAGGGCGTTCGAATATCGCAGAAGGGGAGGCGACTTGAACCGCTCACGCGCCACGGCCGCGGTCGCGCTGTCCCTCTGCTGTGTGGTGGGCGCGGTCGCCCCGGCCGCGGCGGCGGACGTCCTGCCGTACGCGCCCAAAGACACACGCCCGGTCCGGATCGGAGACGTCCTGACGGTGGCGGTGCCCGCCGGAGAGGTCGCCAACGGGCTCCCCGTCCGCTCGAAGGCATTCCTCGCCGACGGCGTCCTGCGCATGCACGCCCCCCGGCTCACCGCGACCGTCGCCGTCACGTGCGAGGCGAAGCCCGGCGTCTACGAAGTCGAGCTCGGCACGGAAGGCGCTCTGCCCTACACACGCGTACGCGTCGAGGAGGCGGACGAGGCCGCACGGCGCGAGTGCCGTACCAAGCTGAGCGATCTGCCGCCCGTCTCGCAGGAAGAGCGCTGGGACGACGGCGCGCCCTGGCCGCAGAGCCCCTGGGACGTACGAGAGGTGCCGGCCGGCGGCCGGATCACCGCGAGCGACAGCGGTGCGGTGGACGGCGAGGACTCCCTCAGCTCGCCCGGGTTCGCAGAGAAGGCCGTGCTGCGCGGGGGGAAGAACGTCCTCACGGCGGACGCGACCGTCTCCTGCGACGCGAAGCCCGGCCTGTACTCCGTCCACAAGAACGGCGAGAGGGAGGTCTGGGCGCGCTACCGGGTCACCGCCGCCACCAGCCGGTGCGCGTCCTCGTCCTCCCCCACTGCTGTGGCGCCCTGGGCGGTCGGCGGCACAGGCGCGCTCGCGGCGGGCCTGGGCGCGTTCGTCCTGGTCCGGCGGCGCCGGCGTCAGTCATCGACGACGTCGGAAAGCCCTGGGGATACCCCCACCCCTGAGTGACCGGCCAGCGGGATGTCCCCCCGCAGGGCGTCGAGCCGATCATGGCAGTGCCGGATCGCTCCGGCTCGACGACTTACGGGGAAGGCACGATAAATGCAGCTCAGGAAAGCTACCGCGGCAGCCGCCATGCTCGCGGTCACCGCCGGCGTCGCTCTGCCGCTCGCCTCCCCGGCCGGGGCGCAGACCGTGCGCCCGCCGGCCGGGGTGTGGCAGGTCGACGGCTACGGCGAGGTGTTCACGATCGACGCCGGCCGGCTGCAGGAGTACGAGGTCACCGGCCTCAGCTGCGTCAAGGGCATCGGCGCCAAGCGCGCCGGCGGGCAGGGCGGCACGGCTCGGTACGCCGACGGCAAGGGCTTCGTGTTCACCGTACGGTCCACGGACCGGCCGGGCCGCGCCGCGCTGCACATCGACGGATCGCCCGGCGACCGCGCGCTGCGCCGTATCGACGCCCTGCCCGCAGACTGCCTGAAGTCCGCTCCCACCGGCCCGGTCGCGGCCTTCGACGTCTTCTGGCAGACGTTCGAGGAGAACTACCCCTTCTTCGCCGCCAAGGGCGTCGACTGGCACGCCGTGCGCGAGCGCTTCCGCCCCCGCGTCGACGCCCGGACCACCGACGCCGAGCTCCTCGCCGTCTTCAAGGAGATGGTCTCGCCGCTGAACGACGCGCATGTCTCGCTGAGCGCGGGCGCGACCGGGTCCATCAAGATGACCCGGCCGGGGACGGTGATGCCGGGACCGGATCTGGACGAGAAGGTCGTTGCGCACATCGAGAAGCGCGACCTCAAGGGCGGGAAGCTGAGGCAGTTCGCGAACGGCCGCGTCTCCTACGCCGAACTCCCCGGCCGTCAGGGCTATCTGCGGGTCACCGGCTTCGGCGGGTACGGCACGTCCCGCGAGTTCGCCGCCGACAGCGCAATCCTCGACGAGGCCATGGACGCGATCCTGGCCTCGTCGGGCACGGCGGGGCTGCGCGGCCTGATCATCGATGTGCGCGTCCACGGCGGCGGCTCCGACCAGCTCGGTCTTCAGCTCGCCGGACGCTTCACCGACCGGCCGTACTTCGCCTACGCCAAGCGGAACCGGAACGACCCGGCCGATCCGACCCGGTTCACCCGCCCGCAGCCGCAGTACGTACAGCCGGCCGACGGACCGCGCTACACCGGCCCGATCGCCGTGCTGACCGGCGGCTCGACGGTCAGCGCCGGGGAGTCGTTCACCCAGGCGATGATGGAGCGGCCCGGCAGGACCGTCAGGATCGGCGAGCACACACAGGGCGTCTTCTCGGACGTGATGGTGCGCAAGCTGCCCTGCGTCTCGAAGCTCAAGGCGTCCTGCGACTGGAAGCTCAGGCTGCCGAACGAGGAGTTCCTGAACCGGGACGGCGCTACCTTCGACGGGTCGGGCATCCCGCCGCACCTGCGCGAACCGGTCTTCACCGACGAGGAGTTCGCGAAGAACCGGGACTCGGCGTTCGACCGGGCCGTCGCCCTGCTCGGCCGCCGCGGCGGGCGCTGACCGCGACCGCCATGGGCTCGTCCGTCCCGGCGGGCTACGGCGTGCGCGTGAAGGAGCGGCGGTAGGAGCGGGGCGGCACTCCTCGGCGGCGTACGAACTGGGCACGCAGGACCGAGGCGCTGCCGAAGCCGACCTGGCGGGCGATCTCCTCGACCGGGAGGTCCGTGGTCTCCAGGAGCTCCTCGGCGCGGCTGAGCCGCAGGCTGAGCAGCCAGGCGTGCGGGGTGGAGCCGGTCGACGCGGCGAAACGGCGGGCGAAGGAGCGGCGGCTCATCAGGGCGCGCCGGGCCAGCTCCTCGACGGGCAGCCGCTCGTGGAGGTGCTCGCGGGCCCAGGCGAGCACCTCGGCGAGACGCTCGTCCTGGCCGTCCTTGGGGACGGGGGCGGCCAGGTACTGGGCCTGGCCGCCGTCGCGGTGCGAGGGCAGCACCAGGTCACGGGCGATGGCGTTGGCCGTCGCGGCGCCCCACTCCCGCCGCAGCAGATGCAGGCAGAGGTCGAAGCCGGCGGCCGCTCCCGCGCCGGTGACGATCTGGCCCTCGTCGACGTACAGGGCGTCGGCTGAGACGGTGACGTCCGGGTGCCGTTCGGCCAGCAGCTCGGCGAACCGCCAGTGGGTGGTGGCGCGGCGGCCGTCGAGCAGGCCCGCGGCGGCGAGCGCGAAGGCGCCGACGCAGTGGGAGGCGACCAGCGCGCCGCGCCGGTGCGCGGTGTTCAGCGCGTCGAGCACGGCGGGCGCCGGCGGCGTGCGGAAGTCGGCCCAGGGCAGGGCGATCACCAAGTCGGCGGCGGCCAGCCGGTCCAGGCCCGACTCGACGGCGAGCGGCAGCCCGACGTCGGTGCGGACCCGTCCTGGCCGGTCGGTGCACAGGGCGAAGTCGAAGCGGGGCAGTCCCCCGCCGCGCACGTCGAACACCTCGGCGACGATGCCGGCTCCGAGCATGCCGACGCCGGTCGGGGCGTAGGCGGCTACGGAGACGAACGAGGTCACGTCGGCAGTGTGACACGGCCGGACAGTTGGCACGTTTCCTGCGATCGGTGGCATTGAGGCCACTCGTGCGGCCCGCGCCCGCCAGGAAGACTCAAGGCATGACAGACGCACCGACCGGCAACAGCGCCGAGTACACGATCCTGACCACCGGCTACACCCTCTCCACCGGCCCCGGAGTCGCCGCAACCGTCTCCTACGTCCGCGACGCGGACCGGCATGTGATCGTCGACCCGGGCATGGTGGCCGGCCGCGACCGGATCCTGGGCCCGCTGGCCGAGTTGGGGCTGGGGCCGGACGACATCACCGACGTGGTGCTCAGCCACCACCACCCCGACAACATCATGAACGTCGGCCTGTTCGGCCGGGCCCGGGTCCACGACCACAAGGCGATATACGAGAACGACCAGTGGACCGACCGGGACGCGGAGGGCTATGAGCTCACCCCGTCGCTGCGGCTGGTGCGCACCCCGGGGCACACCCCCGAGGACATCACTCTGCTGGCGGGCACGGACACGGGTGTGGTGGCGTTCGTGGGCGACCTGTGGTGGCGGCCCAACGGCCCGGTGGAGGACCCGGTGGCGGCGGACCAGCAGACGCTGCGGAACTCCCGGCTCCGGGTGCTGGAAGCCGCCGATGTGATCGTGCCCGGACACGGCGGCGCGTTCAAGGCGGACGAGACGGCCCCGCTCTAGCCGGTGGGCGCCCTCCCCCGGAACACGCGTGTCCCGGCCGGATGGGGGGTGAGTCCGGCCGGGACGCGCGCTGGGGGGTGGGGGCTTACGAGGGCCACGGGGGTGGCGGCTTACAGGGGTGTCGGCTTATGGGGGCGTGCCGTCTGCTCGCGGGCGGCGGGGCCCGCTACTTGCTACTTGTAGGCGGAGAACGCCTTCGTGAACGCCAGCGGCTCCTGGAGGATCGAGCTGCACGTCGCGTCGGCCGCCGGCTTCTCGCCGCCCGCGCACTGCTTGTCGCGGGTCGAGGACCACATCGACAGCCAGCCCAGGTTCTTCGACTGGGCGAACTCGACGAGCTGCTTCGCGTCCTCGACCTTGAAGATCTCGGTGACGACGTCGTTGACGCCGATCATCGGGGTGACGGCGACGGTCTTCCACGCGTCCGCGTCCGACAGCCCGAGCACACCCTTGATCTGCCCCTGGGTCGCGGTCGCCGCCTGGATCGCGTAGTCGCCCATGTCGTCGCTGAAGGCCGGTCCGTAGTCCATCGCCATGATGTTGACGGCGGAGACCTTCACACCGCTCTTCTTGGCGTCGGCGACGAGGTCGACTCCGGGCTGGGTCAGCCCGGTGGGCATGACCGGCAGCGTGAAGGAGACGTCGAGTCCCGGGTGGGCCTTCTGGAGCTGCGCGATGGCCTGCGAGCGGCGGGTGTTGGCGGCGGTGTCCGGCAGGGCGGCGCCCTCGACGTCGAAGTCGACCTTGGTGAGCTGGTACGCGTCGACGACCTTGCCGTACGCCTTCGCCAATTCGTCCGCCGAGGAGCAGTTCAGCGCCAGCTCGTGTCCGGCGGCGCCGCCGAAGGAGACCCGCACGTCGCCGCCCTTGGCGCGCAGCGCGCCTATCTGGGCCGCGACCTTGTCGTCGGCGAGAGCGGTGACGCCGCCCCAGAGCGGGGCGCAGCCGCCGCCGGAGGTGATGAAGGCGAGGTTGAACTCCTTGACCCCGGTCTTGGCGGCCGTGTCCAGCATGTCGTACGCCGGGTAGAGCGAGGTGTCGATGTACGGCGCGTAGCGCGGCGCGCCCGCGGCGGGCTTGGTGGGCGTCGGAGTGGGGGTGGGGGTCGGGCTCGCGGTCTTGGTCGGCGTGGGGGTCGGCGTGGCGCTCGGCGGCGTCGGGGTGGGGGTGGGCTTCGGCTGCTCGGTGGGACGGCCGCTGGGCTGCGGCGTCGCGCCGTCGTCGAGCGAGCACTTGACGGTGTTGATCAGACAGGACGTCGGGTCTCCCGCCGCGCCGCTCGCGGAGGTGACGAAGCCGACGGTCACGGAGGCGCCGGGCGCGAGCTCCTTGTTCCAGCTGGAGGGCTTCACGGTGACGTGCCGGCCCTTGACGGTGTGCTCGCCGTTCCAGAGCGAGCCGATCGTCGTCCCGGCGGGCAGGTCGAACTCGAGCGTCCAGTCCGACTGCGCCTTGCCGGTGTCGTTGGTGATGACGTACTGACCGGTGTAGCCGCCGTTCCAGGAGCTGGTCTTGGTGTACGCGGCGCCCACCGCGGCCGCCTGGGCGGTGCCGGTCAGCGCGAACGCCGCGCCGCCGACGACCGCTGCCACGACGACCGCGCCGACGGCCTTGGTCTTGCCGCTCGCCGTGCGACGGTGCGTACTGCTGCCCATTGCGTGCCTGCCTCTGCGTTACGGGGGTGGGGGGTGTGGCAGCACGCTAGCGGCCGCGAAACGGACAAAAGCCCGTATCGGGGCGGGGGTCGGCGTTCTTAGGGCGCGCTTAAGGAAGCGATGGGGACCGATTAATGGTGGAGACCAGTGAGGGGGCCAGGCGCCCGCCGCAGGGGGGGCGAAGCGGTCAGACGGAGGTCTTCCGCTTGAGCCTCGGCCGCACGCGGTCAGACGGAGGTCTTCCGCTTGAGCCTCGGCCGCACGCGGTCAGACGGAGGTCTTCCGCTTGAGCCTCGGCCGGCGGACCCTTCCCCGGTGCCCGCGCCTGCGCTCGCCGCCCCCGTGCTCCCGCGGGTCGAGCCCGATCCAGATCCGCACCTCGGTGCCGCCCAGCACCGAGCTGCCGATCCGTACGTCTCCGCCCGTGGACTCCGCGACCCTGCGCACGATGTCCAGTCCGAGGCCCGTCGAGCCGTCCCTGCCGCCGCTGTTGCCGCGGGCCAGCGCCGCCTCCGGGTCGGCTATGCCGGGGCCCGCGTCCGAGACCAGGACGATGACCGCGTCGTCGCCGTTGTGGACGTCGACGGAGAAGGCCGTGCCCTCGGCGGTGTGCCGGAAGACGTTGCCGAGCAGCGCGTCGAGCGCGGCGGCCAGCTCGGGGCGGGCGACCGGGATCCGTACGGGCCGGTCGACGCCCGCGACCCGAACCTTGCGGCCCTCGTCCTCGGCGAGCGCCGACCAGAAGTCCATCCGCTCGCGCACGACTTCCGCCGCGTCGCAGCCCGCGCCGGGTCCGGTGGCCGCGGTCTGCGGCTTGGCGTCCCTGGCCGTACGGATGATCGTGTCGACCTCGCGCTCCAGCTGCTCGACCGCGGCCCTGGTCTGGTCGGCCGCGGGACCGCTGCCGAGCGAGGCGGCGTTGAGGCGCAGCACGGTGAGCGGCGTACGGAGCCGGTGCGAGAGGTCGGCGGCCAGCTCGCGCTCGTTGGCGAGGAGCTGGACCACCTGGTCGGCCATGGAGTTGAAGGCGATGGCGGCGGAGCGGAGCTCGGTCGGCCCCTCCTCGGGGACGCGTGCGCCCAGCTTGCCCTCGCCGAGTTCGTGGGCGGCGCCCGCGAGGCGCTGGGCGGGCTGCACCATGCGGACGCCGAGGCGGTCGGCGACCGCGACGGAGCCGACGATCAGCGCGAGGCCGACGCCGGCGAGGACCAGCCATGCGGTGTCGACGCCGTTGGAGACCTCGCCCTCGGGGACGAAGACCTCGACGACGGCGATCTGGCCGGTGCCGATCGCGGTGGGCTGGAGCAGGGCGGAGCCGCCGGTCACATCGGTGATGGTGGCGCGGCCGAGGCGCTGGGTGGTGGCGATGTCCTTGACCGCGGCGCGGCGGGTGCCGATCTCCAGGGGCTGGCCGGCGGGCTCGTCCTCGGCGGCCGGGATGTGCACGGCCATGCGTCCGGCCGAGCCGACCGGGGTGGACATCACGGCCCGCTCCAGCGGTGCGCGCTCGGCGGTGATGGAGAGGGTGGGGCCGATGGTGGCGGCCTGCCGCTCGGCGTTGGAGAACGCCCGGTCGCTGGCCATCTCCTTGATGACGAGGCCCAGGGGCAGCGCGAAGGCGAGCACGACCATGGCCGTGACGGCGAGGGAGACCTTGATCAGCGCCCATCTCATGCCAGGTGTCCGTTTCTCACGAGCGATACCCGTTCGACTCCGGCCCGCGGGGCGGCCGTCCGTGGGGAGGCCGTCCGTGCGGGGGCTGTCCGTGGGGAGGCTGTCCGTGCGGGGGCTGTCCGTGGGGAGGCTGTCCGTGCGGGGGTTGCCCGTGGGGAGGCTGCCCGTGGGGCGCGGGCCCCTGGTCGGGCCCTGGGGGCGGCGGACCCTGGGGCGGCTCCAGTTTGACGCCCACGCCCCGCAGCGTGTGCAGATACCGCGGTTTCGCCGCCGTCTCGCCCAACTTCCGTCGCAGCCATGACAGATGTACGTCGATCGTCTGGTCGTCGCCGTAGCTCTGCTGCCAGACCTCGGCGAGCAGCTCCTTGCGCGGCACGACCACACCCGGCCGCCCGGCCAGGAACGCCAGCAGGTCGAACTCCCGCCGGGTCAGGTCCAGCTGCGCCCCGTCCAGCTCCGCCTGCCGCCGCAGCGGGTCGATCGACAGCCCGCCGACCTGGATGACCCGCGAGGGCGGGGCCTCGCCGACGGCCGCGCGCGAGCGGCGCAGCACGGCCGCCATCCGGGCCGACAGATGCTCGACGGAGAAGGGCTTGATGAGGTAGTCGTCGGCGCCGTCGTTGAGGAGCCGCACGATCTCCGTCTCGTCGTCCCGTGCCGTGGCGATGATCACAGGCACGTCGGTGATGCCGCGCAGCATCTTCAGGGCCTCGGCCCCGTCCAGATCAGGCAGTCCGAGGTCGAGGATGACGACGTCGAACCGGAGATGAGCCACCTCGCGCAGCGCCTCCAGGGCGGTGCCGACGCTCCGTACCGTGTGGGAGGCCTCGGTCAGGTGCCTGATAAGGGCGGAGCGCACGAACTGGTCGTCCTCGACCACGAGCACACTTGCCATGGGCGGCACCGTACGCCATGTGGAGTACACCAGTCCCCCTAGGGACATCTGTGGGGCTGGTGGTGCAGTATGGCCGGGATGCATCGAGGACTCGTACATGCGCTGGCGTGGTCGCTGTCCACCGGCGCGGCGATGACGCTGTCGTGGTGGGGCGTCCACACCGTCATGTCCGGAACGGCCTACGACCGTCCGCGGGCGCTGCCGATCGCCGCGGACGGCGCCACCGCGCAGGCCGCGAAGCCGCAGCCCTCGTCCACGAAGTCCCCGCCGAGCCCGTCGCCTTCGAAGCCCGCGTCCTCGGACAAGGACGGCAAGCCGTCCGCGACTCCCCCGGCCAAGAAGCCCGGCAAGAGCACGCCGCCCGGCGCCGCGCCGTCCTCGTCCGCGCCCGTCTCGTCCGGCGATGTGAAGAGCTATACGGTCGACGGCGGGCGGGTCGTCTTCGACATCGGCAAGTCGTCCGCCGAGCTGGTCACGGCGACTCCGTCGGCCGGCTGGCAGATGCAGGTCTGGAAGCAGCCGACGTGGATCCGGGTGACGTTCACCAAGGACGGGCGCGAGGTCTCGGTCTTCTGCACCTGGAACGGCCATCCGCCGATGGTCCAGTTCGACGACCGCACCCCCTGACCGCCGCTCTGACCGCACTCCCTGGCGGCCGCCCTCTGGGGGCCGCGGCTCAGCGGAAGACCGCGGGCGGCGGCGCGGGCGAGGGCTTGGCGCTCGCGTCGGTGACCGCGGCCGCGCCTCCGGTGAAGTCCGCGAGGGCCTTGCCGTGTTCGACCCGGCCGGGGTGCGGGTCGCCCGCCACGCGGCGGGTCAGCTCGGCGACGGGAAGCGGGAGGTCGGAGGCGAGCAGCACGGCGTTGCCGAAGCGCCGGCCGCGCAGCACGGTCGGGTCGGCGGCGAGCGCGAGCTCGGGGAAGACGGCGGCGGCGGTGGCGACTTGGGCGCGGATGTGCGCGAGCGGCGGGCCGTCGGCGAGGTTGGCGGCGTAGTGCCCGCCGGGCCGGAGCGCTCTGCGGACGTCGGCGAGGAATTCGGCGCTGGTCAGATGCGCGGGGGTGCGGGCGCCGCCGAACACATCGGCTATCACGAGGTCCGCCCAGCCGTCCGGGATCTTGCCGAGCCCGGCGCGGGCGTCGACGGAGCGGACCCGTATACGGGCGCCCTGGTCCAAGGGGAGCTCCCTGCGCACCAGTTGGACCAGGGCCGCGTCCAGCTCGACGATCTGCTGGGTGGAGCGCGGGCGGGTGGCGGCGATATAGCGGGCGAGCGTGAAGGCGCCGCCGCCGAGGTGGACGACCTGGAGGGGCTTGCCGGGCGGCGCGACGAGATCGATGACGTGGCCGAGGCGGCGCTGGTACTCGAAGGAGAGATAAGCGGGGTCGTCGAGGTCGACATGGGACTGCGGAGCGCCGTCGATCAGCAGCGTCCAGCCCCGCGGCCGCTCCCGGTCGGGGATCAGCTCGGCCGTCCCCCCGTCCACCTGCTCGACGACGGGATCGGGGCCGCCCTTCGTACGCTCGGCTCGCCGCTTGGCGCCGGCGCCCCCTTTCGACGCTCCTCGACGCTGCACTGGCTCGTTCCTCGCTCGCTGGGTCTCGTCGGCGGCGGCGCGCCCCGCGGCCCGCTCACCGTCCCGGGCCCCCGGCGCGTCGGCTGCGAGCCGACCGCGGGAACCCCGTCACCCAGCCATTATCAGCGCATACGCAGTCGTCGGCTCATACGCAGTTGTCGCCTCATACGCAGTTGTCGGCGGCCTCGATGAGACGGGCGGCCTCGCCCAGCGCCTCGCGGAGCACCACGGGGTCGGTGACCGGGTCCCCGTCGTGCGGCGGGAGGAGCCAGCCGCTGCCGAGGACCGGGGGCTCGGCCGGGATGCGCAGGCCACGCCCGGAGGTCTGGGTGCAGGCGCTGCCCGGCATGTCCCAGCCGTCCGCGGTGCCGGGCGGCACCAGGAAGCCGAGGGTGTCGCAGGCGCCGTCGTGGAGCACGGGCCCGACGGCGGGGGCGAGGCCCCGGCGGAGGATGTCCACCGCCTCGAGCCCCTGCCGCGCGGGGACGGTCACCAGGTCCCAGGGCACGGCGACGGCACCGTCGCGCGGCGGGGCGCTGCCTTCCTGGGTGGGCCGGTGCCGAGCAGTCGTCGCAGTCGTCGTCGCAGTCGTCCGTGAGCCGTTATCGGCGCTGGTCTCCATGCCGACCTCCAACAAGGGGATCGCCTCCTCGCTCGAGTGGAGACGCGTACCGCGCCTCCACCGGGTTCAACGCCCCATCGCGTCAAGGGCTACGGCGGCGCGCCGCCGCAAAGGATGGCAGTTCATGGCAGATCGTGGGTGAGATATCCCTTTTGTAGCCAAACCCTGTGTGAGCGCCCCATCACAGCAGGTACGTTCTTGCTCCGCCGGAACACGGCTGAACGCAAGAGAGGGCTCGGCCATGGCGTCTTCGTCACAGGCATCACGGGCAGTTCCCAACCTCGCCTTCCGCCGGCTGCGCGGTCAGCGCTCGCCGGGGGAGTTCGCGGCCGCGGTGCGCAAGGCCGCCCGGGAGATCGGGGAGCAGGTCTCGTGCGACGCCCGCTATATCGGGCGGGTCGAGGCCGGCGAGATCCGCTGTCCCAACTACGCCTACGAGCGCGTGTTCCTGCATATGTTCCCCGGCTCGACTCTGACGGATCTCGGCTTCACGGCGCGAGAGCGGGTACGCGGTCGCAGAGCGGCCGCGCCGGCCCCCCGGCCGTCGCTGCCGGCGACCGAACTCTTACGCCCCCACAACCACATCGTCACCATCGGCAACACAGGCAATGACAGCGACATCGACGAGGAGAGCGACGTGCTGCGTCGCGCATTCATGACGAGCGGCTCCGCCACCGTGGCGGCCGCGTCCCTCGGGCTCGGCCTCACCGTGCCCGCACAGCGCCGCGTCGGCGAGCGCGAGGTGATGGCCGTCGAGGAGGCGGTCCGGCGGATCCGGCTGCTCGACGACCGGCACGGCGCGGACGGGCTCTACCGGCAGGCCGCGCAGCCGCTGCGGGCGGCGTACGCCCTGCTCGACGCGGGCGCGACGGCGCGCGGCTCGACCGCGGACCGGCTGCACTCCGGCGCCGGCGAACTCGCCATCTCGGTGGGCTGGCTGGCCCATGACTCGGGCCGCTTCGACGACGCGCGCTCGCACTACGCGGAGGCGCTGGCGACCGCGCGGGTGGCGGGCGACGCGGCGCTGGAGGCGCACGCGTTCTGCAACACGTCCTTCCTGGCCAGGGACGCGGGCCGGTACCGCGAGGCGGTGCGCTCGGCCCAGGCGGGCCAGCGGGCGGCGCGGCGGCTGGGCTCGCCGCGGCTGATGAGCCTGCTGTTCATGCGGGAGGCGGGCGGCTGGGCGGGGCTCGGCGACCGCACGGCCTGCCAGCGGTCGACGGCGCGGGCGCAGGACAGCTTCGACCGGGGGCCTAGCGAGGCGGACCCGGAGTGGATGTCGTTCTTCGGGGAGCCGGAGCTGGAGGCCCTGGAGGCCCAGTGCTGGGCGGCGCTGGGCGAATGGGCCCGCGCGGCCGGGCACGCCCGCCGGGCGACGGACCTCCAGGACGGCCGCTTCACCCGGAACCTGGCGCTGTACCGCGCCGAGCTGGCGGGGGACCTGACGCGGGCGGGCGCGCCCGACGAGGCCGCCGCGGCCGGGCACCAGGTGCTCGACCTGCTGGACGAGGTCCAGTCGTCCCGCATCCAGGCGATGCTCGCGGACACGGCCCGGATGCTGACGCCGCAGCGACGGGCGCGCGGCGTCTCGGCCTTCCTCGACCGACACGCGGGGACGCTGCGCCGGGTGTGAGGGAGTGACGCCCGGCGGGGACTCTGCACCGGGTGCGACGGGATGACGCCCGGCGGCCCGCCTAGTACCGCGTCCGGCGGGGACGCTGCACGGCTGTCACGGCATGACGCCCGGCAGCGAACGCCGCACCGGGTGCAAGAGCCTGACGCCCGGCGGCGCTGCACCGGGTGGGAGGGCGTGACGCCAGGCGGCCCGCCCCGTACCGCGCCCGGCTCGCAAGCCCCGTACCCCGCCCGGCTCCAGGCTCCGTACCCCGCCCGGCCCCAGACCCCGTACCGCGTCCCGCCCCAAACCCCGTCCTATCCCTCGTTCTCCATGTGGCCCGTGTCGTTCCAGCGCTCCATCGCGGGGTCTCCGTACGCCCAGCCCAGCACCGACAGCGACGTCGGGTCGAGCCGGATGCGCGCCGCGAACGACGGCTCCAGGCCCAGCCACCGCGCGCCGAGCACCCGCAGGATGTGGCCGTGCGCGAAGACCAGCACATCGCGGTCGGCCGAACGGGCCCACTCGACCACCTGGTCCGCGCGGGCGCCGAGCTCGGCCAGCGTCTCGCCGCCGCGGACCCCGTCGCGCCAGATGAGCCAGTCGGGGCCCGCGAGCTCCCTGATCTGGGGCGGCGTCAGGCCCTCGTAGTCGCCGTAGTCCCACTCCATCAGGGCGTCCCACTCGCTCGCCTGGTCCCCGAACCCGGCGAGCGCGCAGGTCTCGCTGGCCCGCGCCAGGGGGCTGGTGCGCACCTCGACGCCCGCCAGGCCCGCCCAGGGGCCCCGGTGGAGCCGCTGCCCCAGCCGCTTCGCGCCGCTGCGGCCCTCGTCGAGCAGCGGGATGTCCGTCCTGCCGGTGTGCCTGCCGAGCAGCGACCATTCGGTCTGGCCGTGCCGGGCGAGCAGGATGCGCGGTGCCATGAGCGGGCTCTCCCTGAAGTTCACATGCGATGGCCTTCCATCATCTCCCACCTGAACGGAAGGCAACCTCCCGGGCGATCTCGACGTCTTGTACAGGTCGGCGCCCGCCTGCGGAGCCGACTCCTCTACACCGTACGGTTGCACCGTGACCGATGGCCGACCGACCACACACTGGAGAGACGTTCGGATGACGCAGACCGCGCCACGCCATCGGCCCCGCTGGTGGACCGAACTGCCGCTGATAGCCGTCGTCTACGCCGCCTACTCGGCGGGCCGGCTGCTCGCCCGCGGCGACGTGAACACCGCGGTCGACCACGGCCTGGGGATACTCCGGGCCGAGAAGGCACTCTTCCTCGACCTCGAGACCCCGCTCAACCGGCTCTTCACCGACGTCCCGGCCATCGGCGTCCCTGCGGACTTCGCGTACGCCTCCCTGCACTACCTGGTCACCCCGGCGATCCTCGTCTGGCTCTTCCGCCGCCGCCCCGCCGGCTACCGGGCCGCCCGCACCTGGCTGATGCTCTCCACCCTGCTCGGCCTGGTCGGCTTCACGCTGATGCCGACCTGCCCGCCCCGGCTGCTGGACGCCTCGCACGGCTTCGTCGACACCATGGCGCAGTACAGCTCCTACGGCTGGTGGGGCGCCGAGGCGAGCGCGCCGCGCGGCCTGGGCGGGATGACCAACCAGTACGCGGCGATGCCGTCCCTGCACGTCGGCTGGGCCCTGTGGTGCGGCGTGATGCTGTGGCGCCACGGCCGTACGCCGCTGATGAAGACCCTGGCCGTCGCCTACCCGCTGATCACCGTGATCGTGGTCATGGGAACGGCGAACCACTACTTCCTGGACGCCGTCGCCGGAGCGGCCGTGATGGGCGTCGGCGCGCTGGCCGCCCGGCCCGCGATGCGGCTCGTCGACCGCCTGCGCACACGCTTCTCACCTGCCTCTTCGACCTCCGAGCCCTCGATTGTCAGTGCCGGATGCGAGACTTCCGCGGGTGAGCGAATCCCTGGACAGCGGACCTCCTCCGCAGGCGCCGACGACACCACTGCGGCAGCGGCTCGCTGAGCTGCGCGGCCCCGCCGCGCAGCCCCACCCGCTCGACGCCCGGGCGCTGGCCGCCCTCGCGGCCAACCCCGGCTGCAAGCGGCGTGCGCTGCTGGACGGGGCCGGGGTGGACAAGGCGGCGCTGGCGGAGGCGCTCGGGTCGCCCGCGACGTTCGGGCAGTCCCAGTTCGCGTTCATCCGGGGCAACGCCTTCGAGGCGAAGGTCAAGGCCGACGGCGGCACGGAGCTGCTACGGCTGCTGGGCGTGGCGGATCCCGCCGGGGCCCAGGTCCCGGATCTGGCGGCGGCAGGCCCCCAGGGCCGTGCCGCCCGCACCGCGCTGGCGCTGCGCGAGGCGACCGCGGCCGGCGGCTGGTCGCTGCTCGACCACCCGATGCTCGCGCTGGAGGTGGCGGGCTCCCCCGCCTATCTGGAGCCGGACGCGGTGGTCGTCCATCCCGACGGGCAGTGGACGGTCGTCGAGATCAAGTCCTTCCCGATGGTCGACGCCTCGGCGGACGCCTCGAAGGTCGGCGCGGCGGCGCGGCAGGCCGCGGTGTACGTGCTGGCGCTGGAGCGGCTCGCCGCGCTGACGGACGGCGCGCGGGTGGCGCACAGCGTGCTGCTGGTGTGCCCCAAGGACTTCTCCAATCTGCCGACCGCCTCGGTCGTCGACGTACGCAAGCAGCTGTCGGTGACCCGCCGGCAGCTGGCCAGGCTGACCCGGGTCGAGGAGATCGCGGCCGCGCTGCCGCAGGGGGCGACCTTCGATCTGGAGCGTCCGGCCGAGGAGTTGACGGCCGCGGTCGAGTCGGTGTCCGCGGCGTACGCCCCGGAGTGCCTGGCCGCGTGCGAGCTTGCCTTCCACTGCCGTGACCGGGCGCGCGCCGAGGGAGCGGTCGGCGCGCTGGGGCGCGGGGTGCGGGGCGAGCTGGGCGGCCTGACGACGATCGGGGACGTCCTGGCCGCGGCGCGCGGCGCCGCGGGCGACCCGGACGACCCGACGGTCGCGGCCCTGAGAAGGGCGGCGGCCCTGCGCACCGAGGCCCTCGCGGCGGCGGGCGTCCCCGGCGCGCGCGGGGCGAGCGGGGCCGAGGCGCGGGAGGCCGAGCGCGGGGCGAGCGCCGACGAGGCGCTGGAGGCCGCCGGATGTCGCTGATCTCCACCCTCGCCCGGCTGGAGGCCGTCGAGTCGGGGCGGGCCACCGCGCTGGCGACCGTGCGCCACCGGCATCTGGGCGAGCGTCCCCTCGTCCTCGTGCCGCTCACCACCGCCGGCGAGGCGGGCGCCCCGCTCGGCGCGCTGGTCGGCACCGACCGGGACGCGCCGCGGCTGCTGGCCGTCGCCCAGCCGCGCGACCGGGATCTGCGGTTCGCCTTCCTGGCCGAGCTGGCCGAGGCGGTCCTGCCGCACCTGGACGGGTACGCCGACGACGTCGAGCCGGCCGAGCGCAGCGAGACCGATCCGGAGACCGGCAAACGGGTCAAGGTCGAGGTCGAACTGTGCGCGGACGCGCCCCAGTTGATCGTGCCGAGCCGCGCGGGCGTGGAGTTCGTACGGCTGCTGGGCCGGTCGATGCGCTTTCGTCGTACGGCCGAGGAGGAGCCGGACTCGCCCTACCCGGCCCCGCCGCGGGTGCCGCTGCTCGGCCGCTGGCTGACGCACTACGGCGAGCGGGCCAGGGTCCCCGGGTCCTCGCTGCTGCTCGCCGCGACCGACCTGCTCAACCGGCACTGGGCGAGCGGCCAGTCCAGCCTGGAGGACCAGCATCTGGGCGCGCTGCTCGCCTGGATCGACCCGCCCGAGGGATCCTCGGGCGCCGAGGCCGCGCTCCGGGCCGAGCTGGCGCGGGACCGGGCCGGGCAGCTGGTGTGCCCGCCGGCGGGCCCGGCCACCGACCCGGCGTTCGACAACAAGCTGCTGGCCCCCGCCATGGAGCGGTACGACCGGGCGCGCTCGGGCCTCGCGGCCGCCGAGGACGGCGGGGCTGCGGACGAGCAGCTGGCCCGGCTGGCCGGCGCCGAGCGGGAGATCCGGGCGCTGCTGGAGAGCCGGATGCGGCCGACGTGGGACGCGGTCTGGCGCGGCCTGGATCTGCTGCGGGAGCTGCCCGAGGGGTCCCGGGTCGCGGACCGCTGGACGCGCGACCGCTGGTCGTTCACCGCCCACCGGGACCGGGTGCGGGCGGGCGAGCCCCCGCAGCCGCGCCGCGACGACGCGGTGACGGCCGCGCAGAAGCTGGCCTCGCGGGAGACGGCGCAGGCGCAGCTGGAGGCGCAGGAGGCGCTGGACGACCCGCTGGTGCTCGCGGGTCGCAGGCTCGCGGGCGAGGCGTTCACGGGCGAGGTGGTCGAGGTGACGATGGCCTGGTCGGAGTCGAAGCGGCCGAGCCCTCGCCCGCTGGTCGCCTTCCGCACGGACGACCGCCCGCAGCTGGGCGAGCGCGCGAAGGCGTACCGCTCGCTGGAGGGCAAGCCGCAGACCGCCGAGTTCGTACGGTACGAGCCGGACGGCACGCTGCTGCTGCGGCTGACCGACCGCATGGGCCGCTCCAAGGACCCGGCGCCGGGGTCGGTTCCGGAGAAGGGCGAGCGGATCGCCTGGACGCTGTTCGAGCACGACCAGCGCGGCGGGCCCAGGCTCCCCGACCCGGAGGAGACGCCCTGGACCCACGGCGGCCCGCCGGGCGCGGACGCCGAGAGTCCCGACCCCGTGACCCCGGAGGACCTGCTGTGACGTTCGACCCGTCGGCCGCGGCCGCCCGCGCCACCGCCGGCATCCTCGAGGACACGCTCCACGGGACGCACCGCGGAGTCGTCGTGGACTCGCCGCCCGGCGCGGGCAAGTCGACGCTGGTGGTGCACGCGGCCCGGGAACTGGCGGCGGCCGGGCGGCCGTTGATGGTCATCGCGCAGACCAACGCCCAGGTGGACGACCTGGTGGTCCGGCTCGCCGAGAAGGACCCGGACCTGCCGGTCGGCCGGCTGCACAGCAACGACGCCGATCCGTACGACAAGGCGCTCGACGAGCTGGACAACGTCCGCACGTCCGCGAAGGCCGGGGACCTCGCGGGCCTCGACGTCGTCATCTCGACGGCCGCGAAGTGGGCGCATGTGCAGGGCGTGGAGCCCTGGCGGCACGCCATCGTGGACGAGGCGTACCAGATGCGCTCGGACGCGCTGCTCGCGGTCGCCGGGCTCTTCGAGCGGGCGCTGTTCGTGGGCGACCCGGGGCAGTTGGACCCGTTCTCGATCGTGGGCGCCGAGCAGTGGGCGGGGCTGTCGTACGACCCGTCGGCGAGCGCGGTCTCCACGCTGCTCGCGCACAACCCCGATCTGCCGCAGCACCGGCTGCCCGTCTCGTGGCGGCTGCCGGCGTCGGCCGCGCCGCTGGTGTCCCAGGCGTTCTATCCGTACACCCCCTTCCGCAGCGGCACCGGCGAGGGCGCGCGCCGGCTGTCCTTCGCGACGCCGTCGGACGGCTCGGGCCCGGACCGGGTGCTGGACGAGGCGGCGGAGTCGGGCTGGGGGCTGCTGGAGCTGCCCGCCCGCCACACGCCGCGCACGGACCCGGAGGCGGTACGGGCGGTGGCGCTGGTGGTGCGCAGGATGCTGGACCGCGGGGGCGCGGCCGTCAGCGAGCGGTCCGAGGACCCGGCGCCGGTGACGGCGGACCGGATCGCGGTCGGCACGGCGCACCGCGACCAGGCGGCCGCGGTACGGGCGGCGCTGGCGGAGCTGGGCGTCTTCGAAGTGACGGTGGACACGGCGAACCGGCTCCAGGGCCGGGAGTTCGACGTCACGGTGGTGCTGCATCCGCTCTCGGGCCGCCCGGACGCGACGGCGTTCCATCTGGAGACGGGCCGGCTGTGCGTTCTGGCGTCGCGCCACCGGCACGCGTGCGTCGTGGTGTGCCGGGCGGGGGTGACGGACCTGCTGGACGAGCATCCGTCGACGGAGCCGGTCCAGCTGGGGGTGACGGTGAAGTTCCCGGATGGCTGGGAGGCGAACCATTCGGTGCTGGCACATCTGGCGGAGCACCGGGTGACATGGAGGCCATGAAGGCCGCGCGCCCCCACGCCGGACGGAGTCCGGCACGCCGCCGGAGGCGGCCGACAGAAACAGCCCGGACGGCTGGGAGGCGAATCATTCGGTGCTGGCGCATCTGGCGGAGCACCGGGTGGCGTGGAAGCCGTGAAGGCCGCGCGCCCGCACGCCGGTGCCGTGGAGCCGTGGCCGTGACGCGCACTTGCGGTGGGCGGGACAATGGGCGGTGGTCATCGGAGCAAGGAGGACGTACACATGGCGGAACCCGAGCGGAGTGAGCGGAAGCTGCGACCCGCGCCGCTGCTCTTCGAGCCGTCGGAGGCTGCCGCCGACCCCGAGCACTTCTTCGACCTGGAGTCGATGGAGGACCCCAGGGAGCTGCTGGCCCGCGCGACCGAGCTGACGCTCGCCTTCCGCGCCGCAGCCGACCGGGCCCTGGAGTTCCAGGCGGTCGCCGCGGCGCAGCTCGCCGACCCGAGGCGGTTCGACCGGCTCACGCCGGAGGACATCGCCGATCGGGCGGAGTGGACCCCGGACTACGCGCGCAAGATGATCGACTTCGGCCGCGACCTCCTGCGCGACTCCACGCCCTAGCCGCCTCCGCCGCCCCCGGTGTCACCCGTATGGCATATGACGGGGGCGCAAGATACTCCTCCCCCACCCGTCTTGTCTGGGTTTTCGCAAACTCTCTGAAACGACTTGGTCACTCCAGGTAAATCTGGACGACATGAGCGCATGGCTGCGAGACGAGACCTCGACGAACCCGGGCGCCGCCGACCCCGAGCGCCGCACGGACGTCTTCGCCCTTCTGCGCGAGGAGGGCCGCCACCACGTCGCGCACGTCACATCGCCCGGGGCCGGGTGGCTGACCTCGGCGGGGGACCGGCCGCGCTCCCTGCTCGCCCTGTGGGAGACCCGGCCCACCACGCCGGGCGTGCTGCCCTGCGGATCGGTCTTCGACGTGGTGAGCGTGGACTCGATCTTCGGCCGGCGCATGCTCGACCAGCTGTGGGAGGAGGGCCCGGGCTCCGGGCCCGTCGCCGTCCACCGCGGCCGGATGATGCTCTTCGCCGCCCCCGGCACCGCACAGCGCCTGCCGTCGCTGCTGCACTGGGAGGAGTGGGGCGACTGCGTGCCGCCGCTGATGTACCACGGCGCGGGAGACGCGGTGACCGTCCCGCCGCTGACCCCGGGAGCCGCCGCCGCGGCCTCCGAGCCCCGCTGGCTGGTGGCGCCCGACACCCGTCAGCCGTGGCTGCCGGGGCCCGAGGTGCTGCTCTGGGCATGCGTGCGGGCGGCCCGCGCGGCGTCCTCCGCGGAGGTCCGTATATCGATTTTTCCTCCCGCGGATCAGGATGCTAAGGTCTACGACGTCAGCAGGCGCCGCTAGCTCAGTTGGTTAGAGCAGCTGACTCTTAATCAGCGGGTCCGGGGTTCGAGTCCCTGGCGGCGCACAGACGGAAGAAGCCCCTCGCGAGAGCGAGGGGCTTCTTCGTTTCCGCCACCTCTGCGCTTCGCTTCCGCCACCTCCGCGCTTCGCTTCCGCCGTCTCCGCGCCCGCCGTCCTCGCCCGCGCCCGCGCTACACCGTGCTGATCTTGACCGTCCACGCGCCCGTGCGCGTCCGGTCCACCACCTGCACCCGGGTCCGGATCCCCCGCTCCCCGGGCAGCGTGAACGTCTCCCCCACCCGCAGCGGCGCGTCCGCGAGCGGCGGGAAGACCGAGGTGTCCCAGCAGGCCTCAGTCCTCGGATGCGTGTCCACCACCTCGATCGGGCCGCCGCCCGAGGCCGTCTCGGCCTGCACGCGGTAGATCAGCACGCCCTCCGTACAGGTCGTCTCGTCGTTGCCGGTCGCGCCCCGCGCCTCGATCGCCACGGCCGTGTCCTTCCCGGTCCTGACGACCGCGAGCCGGGTGCCGACGCTTCCGCCGCGGGCGGGCGCCGCGGCGAGCGGCTCCAGGGTGACCAGCCCGGGCTGCATCACGCACCGCACCTCGTCCCGCTCCAGCCAGCCGAGCTTCCACTTGTGCCAGCCGAAGAGATCCGGCGCGAGGCCGAACTGGCTGCCCATCACGTCCCAGTCGCCGACGTAGGTGTCCCAGTCCCCCTTGCCGTCGGTCGGCCGGTGGTAGAGGTCGGGCAGGTCGAATACGTGTCCGGTCTCGTGGGCCAGCACATTGCGGTCGGGCGGATGGCGCTCGAAGACGGTGACGACCCGCCTGATGTCCGTGTCGTCGGCGTTCAGCGCGTCCTCGAAGTTGACGACCTTCGTCGCGTCGGAGTCGACGCCCGGCGCGTCCGGGTCGGCGACCAGGTAGACGATGTCGTACCGCGAGAAGTCCACGGTCGGGTCGGCCGCGGAGATCGCGTCGCGCAGATACGACGAGCGCTGCGCCGAGCCCCAGTCCCGCTTTATCCCGTACGAGGTCGAGGTGTCGGGCATCTCCACCCAGCCCGGCTGGGGGTGCGCGCGCAGCGCGAAGCGCCCGTAGGAGGCACGCTGGAAGAAGGCGCTGGTGGCCGGGAAGTGGTCGGCCGCCAGCTCGTGCGGCTGGACCAGCGGCACGGAGTCCGGGAACGACAGGAAGATCATGACCGCGTCCAGGTCGGCCGACGGCCGGGGGTAGGAGGTGTTCCAGGTGTCCAGGCCGACGGAGTGGTGGGCGGGGCTGCGGGGCAGCGCGCAGGGCCCGGCCGAGGTGTCCGCCACGGCGGGGCCGGCCACCAGGGACGTCGCGGCGAGGGCCGTGAGGGAGGTGAGAGCGGCGGCGGCGCTGCGCAGACGCGCGCGTTCCACCCCCACGGGTGCTCCCTCGGGTGACTGCTGACCCTCCACGTAGACCTCCGGCTGCGGAATGCGGGACACCACACCCACCCTGTGGTGATTTGTGGTGACACGCCCTGTTCCACTGAACCACTCGGGTGACCGACCCGACACCGGGCCGAGACGGAGCCGAGATGGACCGACACTCCGAAGGCTCACGGAAAGTCACATTCGGTCAGGAGGCAAGCGCGCCCAGTTCAGACCCGTGCAGAAACGATCGGGCGTGGGGCCGGTACGGGCCGCTCGAAGGGGGCATAGCTGGAACGGCCTAGGGGCCTGCCTCTATGATCGGCACACTTTCCCGGCGACTTTTCCGATCTTTCAAGGAGTTTTTCCCCGAAAACCTCGCCGACTGCCTGGCCGGCTGTCCCCGACCACATGTGTACGGACCTGTACGAGACAACTGCACTGCGGGAGTGAGCGGTGAGCCGAACCTCCGAAGGACCAGGGCCCGTGGGAGTCACCATGACCGGCAGCGCACGAGCATCGGTCACTGAGCGTCACCATGTCGGCCGGAGCGCAGCCGAACTGCGCGACTACCGGGCCGCGTTCAACGCCGCGCACCTCGCGATGGCCGTCGTCGACCACGAGGGGCACGTCGTCACGGCGAACGACGCCATGGGCGCGCTGCTGGGCATGGACGCCGTCGCGCTGCTGGAGAGGTCCGCTGCCGAGCTCGTCGACCTCGCCTCGGACGGCCGCACCTGGCACGCGTACCGCGAGGTCCTGCGCGGCCGGCGCTCCCGCTTCCGCTGCACGCGACGGCTCAAACACGCCGACGGGCGCTCGCTGTGGGCCGAGGTCACCGTCTCGCCGGTGCCCGACAGCCGCCATGTGCTGCTGTCAGTCGGGGACATCAGCGACCGGCGCGAGCTGCACGCGCGGCTTAGGCACCTTCAGATGCACGACCCGGTGACCCGGCTGCCCAACCGCACCCTGTTCTTCGAGCGGCTCTCGGCGGCGCTGGAGTCCTCGCCGTACGACCACGGCTCCACCGGCCGGATCGGCCTGTGCTACCTGGACCTCGACGGCTTCAAGGCGGTCAACGACACGCTCGGCCACCGGGTCGGCGACCGGCTCCTCGCGGCCGTCGCGTCCCGGCTCACCGAGTGCGCGGACAGCGACGGGTATCTGCGCAACGGCGGGCATCTGGTGGCCCGGCTCGGCGGCGACGAGTTCGCGATCCTCGTCGAGGACTCGACCGGCACGGAACAGCTGGCGGACCTCGCCCGTTCCGTGCTGGTGGCGCTCCAGCAGCCGTTCGACCTGGCCGGGCAGCGGCTGTCGGTCTCGGCGTCGATCGGGGTCGTGGAGCGCTCGGTGACGGGGACGAGCGCGACGGGGCTGATGCAGGCGGCGGACACCACGCTGTACTGGGCGAAGGCGGACGGCAAGGCCCGCTGGACGCTCTTCGACCCGGAGCGCAACGCGCACCGGATGACGCGTCAGGCACTGGCCTCGACGCTGCGACCGGCCGTCGAGCGCGGAGAGTTCGCGCTGGAGTACCAGCCGCTGGTGGGGATGGCGGACGGGGTGACGCGGGGCGTGGAGGCGCTGGTGCGCTGGAACCACCCGCAGTTCGGCACGCTCGCGCCGAATCGGTTCATCGCCATCGCGGAGGAGGACGGGTCGATCGTGCAGCTGGGGCGGTGGGTGCTGCGTACGGCGTGCCGCCAGGCCCGCCAGTGGCAGCAGGACCACCCGGACGCGCAGCCGCTGTTCGTGAGCGTGAACGTCGCCGTACGCCAGGTCTGGGACTCCGACCTGGTCGCGGACGTCGCGGAGATCCTGGCGGAGACGGAACTCGCGCCGCGTCTGCTGCAGTTGGAGCTCACCGAGTCGGCGGTGATGGGCTCGGCGGGCCGACCTCTGCAGGCGCTTCAGGCGCTCAGCGACATGGGCGTGCAGATCGCCATCGACGACTTCGGGACGGGGTACTCGAACCTCGCCTATCTGAGCCGGCTTCCGGTGTCGGCGCTGAAGCTGGACGGGTCGTTCGTCCGCGGCTTCCAGGACGAGGCGCATCCGAACCCGGCGGACGAGACGATCGTGGAGGCGATGGTGCAGCTGGCGCACCGCCTGGGGCTGACGGTCACGGCGGAGTGCGTGGAGACGGCGGGCCAGGCGTCCCGGCTGCGGCGGATCGGCTGCGATACCGGGCAGGGGTGGCTCTATTCGCGGGCGGTGACGCCGGAGCGGATCGGGGAGCTGATCGGGGTGGGAGCGTTGGCCGTGTGAGGGGAGCGGGGGGTGTGCGCGGGCTGCCCGCGGGGCGCTGCCCCGGACCCCGGTCCTCAATCGCCGGACGGGCTGAATTTCCCCGGTCCTCGAACCCTGGGCGGGCTGAACTTGCCCGATCCGCAAGCGCCGGGCGGGCTGAGTTTCCCCGATCCGCAAGCGCTGGACGGGCCGAGGGCGCCCACACTCCACGTCGAGGGCGTTCTTGTCTGGGTGTGATCTCTGGGTGAGGATCGGTTCCATGAACCGTGTCTACGACGATGAGCGACTGGCCGGCGCCTACGAGCGTGGCAACGAGATGCCCGAGGCCTCGCTGCGGGCCTGGGTCGAGTTGATCGCTTCCTACGTGCGGCGGTCGTCGCCCTCCATCGTCGAGATCGGGTCGGGAACGGGCGTCTTCTCGGCCGCGATGGCTCGCGGGATCGCGGGAAGCGAGGTGACGGGCGTCGACGCGTCCGAGGCGATGCTCGCCGAGGCTCGACGGCATCATCCGCATCCCGCGGTGCGGTATCTGTCGGGGGAGGCGGATGCGGTGCCCGCTGCTGTGGGCGTCTTCGACCTGGCCATGCTGTCCCGCGTGATCCACCACATCCCCGACCGCGCGCGAGCGGCCCGGGAACTGGTCCGCGTGTTGCGCGTCGGCGGGAGAGTGATCGTTCGCACCACGTTCCGCGAACGGCTGGACGCGCTGGTGTACGACTACTGGCCGCGGCTCCGGACGATCGACGAGCGGCGTTTCCCGGGCGAAGAGGAAGCGGTCGCCGACTTCGTCTCTGCCGGGCTCGCCCTGGACGAGGTCACCTCCTTCGCCCAGCCGGTCGCGGCGAGCCTGGCGGAGTACCACGCCAAGCTGGTCGGCCGGCCTCAGTCGAAGTTCACCCATCTCACCGACGAGGAGTTCCACCAGGGCCTTGCCCGCCTGGAGGCCGCGGCCTGGAGCGAGGCGTCGGACAATCCCCGGCCAGTACTCGAACGCTACGACGTGGCCGTGTTCTCCCGCTCGTGACAGACGCTTCGTCGCCTCAGGCGGCGGAACCCCAAGCGGCGTACGGGTCGGGGTCAAGCAACGCCGGACGGGCTGGACTTCCCCGGTCCGCGGGGCTCTTGGCTCAGCGGGTCCGGTAGTCGACCAGTTCCACGACGACTCGGTGCGCGCTGCCGCAGGCCTTGTACGACCATTGGCCGATGCCCTTCCACGGGCCGTACACCTTGTACCTGTTGCCGGTGACGCCGTCGCGGCAGGTCACCAGGACCCTGGCCTGACCCGTGCCACCCCGGCAGATCGCGCCGCCCGTGTTGCTGTCCGGCTTGCTCACCTGGCAGGAGTGCGGCTCGGCGCTCGCCGCGGACGCTCCGGCGAGCTGGCCGGTCAGCGCCAGGCCGCCGAGCAGTGCGGGCGTGAGTGCCAGCGAGAGCAGTTTCTTCCGGTCGCGCACGGCATTCCCTCCCGTAGGCCGGCCCGGCCCCACGCCGAGCCGCCCAGAACGCTACCGACCCGTCTTCGAGAACCGCTTGAGTCGCTTGAGCGGTCTGCCGGGACGTCGGTCGCCGGCGGGCTCCAGAGGAGTCCCGCCGGCGGCCGGGTCAGGTCAGGTCAGCAGGCGCCGAGGTCCTGCCAGACTCCCCACTCGCCCGTGCTGCCCGGCTCCTCGCCCTTGGTCCACCACTTGGGCTTCCAGGTGCGGCCCTTGTGGGAGACCGGGGCGCTGTTGCCGGTGTACTCCGTCGTCGCGTTCCACGCCGGGGCCGTGCAGCCGGTGGGCGGGTCGGTCGGCGTAGGGGTCGGAGTCGGGGTCGGCGTGGGGTCCGGGTCCGGGGTCGTCGGGGACGAGCCCACCGCGGTCACGATGTCGTCGAACAGCGTGGTGTTCGCGTCCAGTCCGAGCAGCGAGTACATCATCGCCCCCGCCAGACCCCGCTGGTGGCCGTAGTCCGCCCGCGCCTGGATCGCGCGCTTGTCCAGGCCCGTGAAGAACTCGCCGTCCTTGTAGAAGTACGCGGCCTTCGCCTCGTCGTCCCAGTACGTCGTCGCCGCGTTGTCGACGGTCCCGCCGAGCTCCTTGTAGTGCGCGATGCCCGCCTGCTGGCTCACCGGCCGTGCGGCCGAGGCGCCCGTCGCGGACTGCGCCAGGCCGTTCTTCGCGCCCGCGGGGACGCCCTTCCAGCCGCGGTAGTAGAACTCGTACCCCAGCGTCAGCTTGTTCGCGGGGAAGCCGCCCGCGATGCCGTACGCCGCGTTCCCGTCGATCCAGGAGTCGATCGCGTTGTCGATCGAGTACTTCTGCGTGCCGGGCGCGATCGGGTCCGTCGGGTCGGAGGCGGGCGAGTACAGCGGCGACTGGTGGTAGGTCGGTCCGTCCGCGTCCCAGGCGCCGTGCATGTCGTACGTCATGATGTTCGCGTAGTCGAGGTACGCGCCGATCTTGTCCGTCTCGATGTGCTTGATCTTGTCCTGGCCGGCCGGGAGCGCCGCCGTCAGCAGGTACTTCTTGCCGCCGTGCGCCGCGCCGTACGCGTCGAGCTGCTTGCGGAACTCCGCCAGGAGCAGGGTGAAGTTCTGCTTGTCCTCGGGGCCGTAGTGGTTGCCGAGGTGGCCGTCGGGCGAGCCCGGGTACTCCCAGTCGATGTCGATGCCGTCGAAGATCCCGGCCGCCGTGCCCGGTCCGCCGAAGCCGCCGTCGACCGGCAGGTCGCCGGCGATGTACTGCTTGACGCAGGACGCCACGAGCTTCTTGCGGCTCGCGTCCGTCTTCGCCGCGTCGTGGAAGTACTTGGAGTACGTCCAGCCGCCCAGCGAGATGTTGATCTTCAGCTTGGGGTACTTCGCCTTCAGCTCCTTGAACTGGTTGAAGACGCCCACGATCGGCTGGTTCCAGGTGTCGGCGACGCCGTCCACGCTGTCGGCCGCGGAGAAGCTGCGCTGATAGTCGGCGTACGAGTCGCCCGCGCCGTCGCCCGCGTTGGGGTTGCCGTCGTCGCCCGCCGCCTTGTTGGCCTCGAAGCAGGTCAGCTCGGTGGGGTGGATGTTGCCGAAGGAGTAGTTGACGACGTCGAGCTTGCCCGCGATGCCCCTCGTGTCCAGGTGCTTGGGGTAGAAGGCGTTGCCGTACACGCTCCACTGGTCGTAGTAGGCGATCTTCACCCCTCCGGACGAGGGCGCGGCGACGTCGGCCGCCTGGGCCGAGCCGAGGCCGACGGTCGCGGCCAGGGCGCCGGCGGCGAGCGCGACGCTCGTGAGCGCGGCGATCAAGGATCTACGGGGGTGCACGGGCGGCCTCCGAAGGGGTGCGCGGTACGGGAGTTGCTGAATTGATAGCCGTCGCGCAAACACCGCGTCAATGGTCTGAACCAAACGAGGACTAGACCAATTTGGTGGAGAAATCGCCTGTCAGAGACGTGCGCCGACACACGAAACCGCTCGCCACCATCGGTGACGAGCGGTTTAAGTCCGGTTTAAGCCCCCGCTAAGCCCTGGTCCGCAGGCAGTTCAGGATTGGACCACTCCGTCGTGGCCGATACCCGGCAGACCGTACGCGTCGGCGATCAACTCATAGCTGCGCAGCCGCGCGTCGCCTCCATGGGCGTTGGCGGTGAGCATCAGCTCGTCCGCTCCGGTCCGCTTCTGGAGGTCGTCGAGACCCGTGCGCACCGCGTCCGGCGTGCCGTGCACGACGTTCCGCAGCCAGCCGTCAGCGAACTCGCGCTCCATGGCGCTGAACTCGTACGCCTCCGCCTCCTCGGGCGTCGGTATCAGCCCGGGGCGGCCGGTGCGCAGCCGGACCATGGACAGCGCGCCGGTCAGCACCTGGCGGCGGGCCTCCCGCTCCTCGTCGGCGGCCAGCGCGGAGACGCCGATCAGGGCGTACGGCGCGTCGAGCACCTGCGAGGGCCGGAAGGACTCGCGGTAGAGGTCGAGCGCGGGGATCGTGTTCTGCGCCGAGAAGTGGTGGGCGAAGGCGAACGGCAGCCCCAGCACGCCCGCCAGCCGGGCGCTGAAGCCGGAGGAGCCGAGCAGCCAGATCGGCGGGCGGGCCGAGGGGCCCTGGACCGGGCCGGGCACGGCGTGGATACGGGCGTAGGGGTGCCCGTCGGGGAAGTCGTCGTCCAGGAACCGGGTCAGCTCGGCGAGCTGCTGCGGGAAGTCGTCCGCGCCCTCGGCGAGGTGCTCGGCGCGCCGGAGCGCGGCGGCGGTCGCGCCGTCCGTGCCGGGCGCGCGGCCGAGCCCGAGGTCGACGCGGCCGGGGGCGAGCGCCTCCAGCGTGCCGAACTGCTCGGCGATCACCAGCGGCGCGTGGTTGGGCAGCATCACGCCGCCCGAGCCGAGCCGGATGCGCTCGGTGTGGGCGGCGAGGTGGGCCAGGATCACGGCCGGGGAGGAGGAGGCGACGCCCGGCATGGAGTGGTGCTCGGCGACCCAGTGGCGGTGGAAGCCGCGGCGCTCGGCGAGGCGGGCGATGTCCACGCTGGTGCGCAGGGCGTCCGCGGCGGTGCGGCCGACGCCGACGGTGACCAGGTCCAGCACGGACAGGGGCACGGGCGCGGCGCCGACCGCGGTACCTCGAATCGCGTCGCCGACGGCCGTGCCTGGAGTCGCGGCGCCGACCACCGCGCCTCCCATCGCGGCGCCGACCGCCGCGCCTCGAGTCGCCTCGCCGCTCGCGTCCGCGTGGTTCGCGTCGTCCACCGTTCAACCTCCTGCGCCTGACATCACGTACGGCACAGGAGAACAGGAGGGTGTCTCCGTTTTATTCCCGGCGGGCCGCTACGGCCGGTCGGGACGGGCGAACAGCGTCCCCAGACCCGGCCCCCACGCCCGCCGCTCCGCCAGCCGCAGGCCCTCCCACACCGTCACCTGGTTCGCCGTGAGGACCGGCTTGCCCAGCGCGTGCTCCAGCTCGCTCAGATACGCGGCGGTGTGCAGCGCCGTGTCCGGCAGCAGCACGGCCTCCGCCTCCGGATGATCGCCCGCCCGCGCCAGCTCCAGCACCTCATCGCGGCCCCAGGTCCCGACCTCCGCCGCCGTGACGATCCCGCTGGCCCGGTCGGCGACCACCTCCGCCCCGGACGCCTTGAGGAAGGCCGAGAACAGCGCGGTCACGTCCTGCGGATAGGTCGCGGCGACCGCGACGCGCTGGAGGCCGAGGCGCCGCAGGGCGTGCACGAAGGCGAAGGACGTGCTCGACGCCGGAAGCCCCGCCGCCAGGGCGAGCGAGCGGATCTGCTCGTGGGCGCCCTCCCAGCCGTACACGAAGGACCCGCTGGTGCACGCCCAGACCACCGACTCCGCCCCTTCGAGCCGCAGCTCGGCCACCCGCGCCTGGAGGCGCTCCGCCGAGCCCATCCGCAGGAGGGCGTCCACGCGGTGGGCGTCCTCGCCGATGTCGGTGTGCAGGACGGGCAGTCTGATGTCGGTGTCGAGGAGCACCTCGAAGCGGCGGTAGTCGTCCTCGGCGGAGTGTCCGGGGTAGAGAAGTCCGACCGTGGTCATGTCCAGCCTTCCTGCTGTTCGTCGGGCTGAGCCTGCGGATGGGCCCCCGGCGCCTGCGCGGCCGGCGGGGGCGTCGGCGCCGGGGGCGCGTCGGGCGCCTGCGACGGCTGGAGCAGCAGCCCCTGGTACGGGCCGACGGCGTGCACGCCGATCGCGCGCAGCGCCGCCCACATCGTCACCTGGTTCGCCGAGAGCACCGGCATGCGCAGTTCCGCCTCCAGCTGCGGGATCGCGTCGTACGTCGGCAGATTCGTACAGCTGATGAAGAGCGCGTCCGCCGCGCCCACCACCGCCTGGCGCGCCATGTCCACCACCGAGCGGTACGGCACCTTCCAGATGTGCCGCGTCAGCCCGAGGAAGGCGCGTCCGGTCACGGTTGCCCCGGCTTCCGCCAGATACTCCTCCAGCGACTGGGTCACCGACTCCGTATAGGGCGTGACCAGGGCGATACGCGAGGCGCCCAGCTCTTCGAGCGCCGCGAGCAGCGCCCCGGACGTGGTCAGCGAGGGGACGTCCCCCGCCGCGGTCATCGCCTCGCACATGGCCTGCTCCCCGGCGAGGCCGCCCACGAAACTGCCCGACGTACAGGCGTAGGCGACCACCTCGGGCTCGGACGCGCCCAGCGCCCGCACCGCGTCGCGCAGCGTCTCGTGCTCGCTGACCAGGCGCGCCAGATCGAGGGAGACTTCGACGGGCACATACGGGGTACGCGTCAGGCGCAGCGAGACATCGTCGGGGACCCAGCGCCACAGCTCCCGGTCCAGGGCGAAGTCGAACGGGGCGACCACGCCGACGCCGTGCTGCGGCTGTGGCCCGCCGAGAAAGGAGACGTCCATCGCAGCCCCCATTGACGTGTTGTTGACGACGGTAGGTTCGGGCGCCAGCGTGGGTCAATCCGTACAAGCCAGACTTTCCCGCTGCCCTGCCGGCACGGGACGCTCCCCCGACGAAACGGCTTGAGCCTGATGTCCGTACCCACCCTTCTCGTACTGGCCGCGGACCCGCCGCCGCGTCTGGGCCGCCTGACCGGGCGGGCCCAGGTCGTCACCGTGGACGAGCGGTCCCTGGCCGACCGACTCCCTTACGCCGACGTGCTGTTGGTGTGGGACTTCACCTCCGACGCGGTCCGCGAGGCATGGCCCGGCGAGGGCCCGAGACCGCGCTGGGTGCACACCCCGAGCGCCGGCGTCGACCGGCTGCTCTGCCCCGAGCTCGTCGCCTCCGACACGGTGCTGACCAACGCCCGAGGCGTCTTCGAGGAGCCGATCGCCGAGTACGTCGCCGGGCTGGTGCTCGCCATGGCCAAGGACCTGCCCGGGACGCTGGAGCTCCAGCGGCAGCGGCGCTGGCGGCACCGCGAGGGGATGCGGCTGGCCGGAAGCCGGGCGACCGTCGTCGGCGCGGGGCCCATCGGGCGGGCCGTCGCCGGCACGCTCACGGCCCTCGGCGTCACCACGGCCGTCGTCGGCCGCACCGCCCGCCCCGGGGTCCACGGCGCGGAGGACCTCGACCCGCTGCTCGCGCGCGCCGACTGGGTCGTCTGCGCGGCGCCGCTGACCGACGCGACGCGCGGGATGTTCGACGCGCGGCGGTTCGGGCTGATGCAGCCGTCGGCCCGCTTCGTCAACGTGGGCCGGGGTCCGCTGGTCGTCGAGGAGGACCTGGTCGCCGCGCTGAGCAAGCGGTGGATCGCGGGCGCGGCCCTGGACGTCTTCAGCGACGAGCCCCTCGCGCCGGGGAGCGAGCTGTGGGACGTGCCGGGCCTGATCGTGTCGCCGCATATGAGCGGGGACACGGTGGGCTGGCGGGACCGGCTGGGCGAGCAGTTCGTGGAGCTGTACGAACGGTGGCTGGCCGGAAAGCCACTTTTGAACGTGGTGGACAAGGAACGTGGGTACGTCCCCATGCATGACTGATCCGCTGACTGACCTCACCGCACGTCAACTGCTGGCCGGCTACGACAAGGGCGACTTCACCCCCGTCGACGCGACCCGCGCGGCGCTGGAACGGATCGAAGCGGTGCAGCCGCTGGTCAACGCCTTCACCCGGGTCGACGCCGACGAGGCGCTGGCCCAGGCGGAGGCGTCCGCCGAACGGTGGCGCAGGAAGGAGCCGCAGGGCCGGCTCGACGGAGTCCCGGTCACCGTGAAGGACGTGCTGCTCCAGCGCGGCGGGCCGACGCTGCGCGGCTCCAAGACGGTGCGCACGCAGGGGAGCTGGCACGAGGACGCCCCGTCGGTGGCCCGGATGCGCGCGCACGGCGCGGTCTTCCTGGGCAAGACGACGACCCCGGAGTTCGGCTGGAAGGGCGTCACCGACTCGCCGCGCCACGGCGTGACGCGCAATCCGTACGACCCCGCGCGGACCTCGGGCGGGTCGAGCGGGGGCAGCGCGGCCGCCGTGGCGCTGGGCGCGGGTCCGCTGTCGATCGGCACGGACGGCGGCGGCTCGGTCCGCATCCCCGCCTCCTTCTGCGGGATCTTCGCGCTGAAGCCGACGTACGGGCGGGTGCCCATGTATCCGTCGAGCCCGTTCGGGACGCTCGCCCACGCCGGCCCGATGACGCGGGACGCGGCCGACGCAGCGCTGCTGCTCGACGTCGTCAGCGGCGAGGACTGGCGGGACTGGTCGCATCTGGGCCCGGCGACGGGCGTGCGCCAGAGCCTCGCGGAGGGCGTGAAGGGGCTGCGGATCGCCTACTCGCCGTCCTTCGGCGGCCAGGTGGCGGTGCGGCCGGGCGTCGCGGCGGCGGTACGGCGGGCGGTGGGGTCGCTGGCGGACCTCGGGGCGTACATCGAGGAGTCCGACCCCGACATCGCCGACCCGGTGGAGGCCTTCCACACCCTGTGGTTCAGCGGGGCGGCCCGGCTGGTGCAGCACCTCGGCCCAGAGCAGCGGGAGCAGCTCGACCCGGGGCTGCGGGAGATCTGCGCGATCGGCGCCCGGCGCAGCGCGCTGGACTATCTGGCGGCCGTGGACGCCCGGATGGAGCTCGGGCGGCGGATGGGGCGGTTCCATGTCTCGTACGACCTGCTGGTCACCCCGACGCTGCCGATCACCGCGTTCGAGGCGGGAGTCGAGACGCCGGCCCGCTCCGGGCACCGCCGCTGGACGGGCTGGACGCCGTTCACGTACCCGTTCAACATGACGCAGCAGCCGGCCGCCACCGTGCCCTGCGGGGTGGACGAGAGCGGGCTGCCGGTGGGCGTCCAGCTGATCGGGGCGCGCCACGCGGACGCGCTGGTGCTGCGGGCGGCGCACGCGCTGTACGAGTCGGGGGCGGCCCGGCTGCCCCGGCCCCGGCTCGGGGGCTGACCGCGCGAGCCGGGGCGGGGCAGGACTGGGCAGGGCTGAGGGGGCTCGGCGTCACGCGCGCCGGAAGCTGAGCGTCTCCCCCAGCGCGCCGGCCCGCCACAGGTCCTGGCACGCCTCGGCCATCTCGTCGAGTCCTTCGACCACCGCGCCCCACACGATGCCCGGCACCCAGCCGGTGTCGCCGTTGAGCAGCAGGTTGTTGCGCTCGTAGAACAGGGCGAGGTCGACGACGGTAGGGCGGCCGGCGTGGGCCGCCTGCTGCCCATAGCCGTACGAGTCGGCGCCCAACTGCGCATCGGAGAAGGTGAAGTAGCAGAGGTCTCCCGGAATGGGAGTCACCGTGGGGTTCTCCAGCGGCGGCTCCTGCTCCGCGAAGGCCGGAAGCAGGGCGTAGATCTCGTTGCGGGCGTACTTCGCGTGGTAGACGTCCCCCGTGAGCGGCAGCGCGTCCCACACCGCGGCGCAGGTCAACGGCGCTTTGTCGGCCAGGAGTTTCGCCGTGCAGCGCACCTGGCGCTTGTCGAGCGAGACTTCGACGAATCGGTCGGTCATGAATTCTCCTCGCTTTCTCCTTGTTTTCTCACATCTTTCGACGCGGTTTCTCGACGCTCTCTCTCATCGCGCTCTCGGCGTCTCCTTCCGGCGCTGGAAATCATGGGCATACCCGGATGCGTTCCGGGTACGCGCGCACCCATGGCTCCACGACAGGGGAACACCAGACACAGATCAGCATCCGGAATCCGGCGGCGCTCGCTGCTCGCCGGCGCGGCGGCGCTGGGCGCCGTCGGCGCCGTGGGCGCGACGAGCGCGTGCAGCCGGGTGGCCACCGCCGACTCCGGAGACGGAGGGCGGCTGCTGGAGCAGCTGCGCGCGAAGAAGTCCGTGCGGCTGGGGCTGGCGGGCGAGCAGCCCTACAGCTATATCGGCAAGGACGGCGAGATGACCGGCTCCGCGCCGGCCATCGCCAAGCGGATCTTCAAGGAGCTGGGCGTGGCGGACGTCCAGCCGTTTCCGACTGAGTTCGGCTCGCTGATCACCGGTCTGAACTCGCTGCAGTTCGACGTGGTGGCGGCCGGTATGTACATCAACCCGCCCCGCTGCGAGCAGGTGATCTTCGCCGATCCCGAGTACCAGATGCTCGACGCCTTCATCGTGCCGAAGGGCAATCCGAAGAATCTGCGCAGCTATAAGGACATCGCGCGGACCGGCGCCCGGATGGCGACCGGCGTCGGCTATGCGGAGATCGACTACGCCAAGGAGGCCGGGGTCGAGAGCATCACGACCCTGCCCGACCAGCTGGCGGGTCTGCTCGCCGTGGAACAGGGCCGTGTGGACGTGTTCGTCGGCACCGCCGTCACGGTCCGCAACGTCGTGCGCGAGACCGAGAGCGACAAGGTCGAGGCGACCGCGGAAGTCACTCCGTACGTCAAGGGAAAGCCGGTTGTCGACGTCGGCGGATTCGCGTTCCGCAGCCCGGAGACGAACCTCCGCGACGCGTTCAACCGCGAGCTCCACAAATTGAAGAAGAGCGGCGAGCTCCTGGAGATCATGCGGCCCTTCGGATTCACGAAGGACCAGATGACGACCATCACCGCCAAGGAGAAGTGCAAGCCATGAGCGAGATAAGCCCGGGTTTGTGGGAGCTCCTGCTGAAAGGCGTCTGGATAACGGTCCAACTGACCGTTATGAGCGCCGCTTTCGGCGTGGTCGTCGCCTTCGTCATCGGCCTCGCCCGCGCCCACCGCCTGAAGTCCGTGCGATTCGTCGCCGGCGTCTACTTCGAGATCTTCCGCGGCACCTCCGCGCTGATCCTGATGTTCTGGATCTTCTTCGTGCTGCCGCTGGGCTTCGGCTGGCAGCTGGTGCCGATGTGGGCCGCGGTGCTCTCGCTGGGCCTGACGTACGGGGCGTACGGCTCCGAGGTCGTACGCGGCGCGATCAACGCCGTCCCGCCCGCGCAGCGCGAGGCCGGGATCGCCCTCAGCTTCACCCCCGCCCAGCAGCTGCGGAAGATCATCCTGCCGCAGGCCTGGCCGGAGATGATCCCGCCCTTCAACAACCTGCTGATCGAGCTGCTCAAGGGCACCGCCCTGGTCTCGATCATGGGCGTCTCCGACATCGCCTTCGGCGCCTCGCTGGTCCGCAACGCGACGGGCCAGAGCGCTCCCGTCTACACGGTCATCCTGGTGATGTACTTCGTGATCGCCTTCGCTCTGACCCGCGGCATGCGCGCCCTGGAGCGCCAGGCGAAGGCCGGTATCGGGCAGCAGCCCGCGAAGTCGGCCGCCCCCGCCCGCAGGCCCGGCCTGCGCCGGCGGAGCGAGGTCTCGGCCGCCGCGGGAGGTGAGCGCTGATGAAGTGGGACTGGTCCGCAGTAGAGGACTTCCTGCCGAGGTTCCTGGACGGCCTCCTGGTCACGCTCCAGGCACTGGCCCTGGGCGCGCTGCTCGCCTTCGCGCTCGGGCTCGTCTGGGCGCTGGCGCAGCGCTCGCCGCTGGCCGCCGTGCGCTGGCCGGTGGCCGTGTTCACCGAGTTCGTCCGCAACACCCCGCTGCTGGTGCAGCTGTTCTTCCTGTACTACGTGCTGCCCGAGTGGGGGGTGACGCTCTCCGCGATGGTCACCGGCGTCCTCGGCCTCGGCCTGCACTACTCGACGTACACGGCGGAGGTCTACCGCGCCGGCATCGACGGCGTCCCCAAGGGGCAGTGGGAGGCGGCCACCGCGCTCAGCCTGCCGCGCACCCGCACCTGGGGCGCGGTGATCCTGCCGCAGGCGATCCGCCGGGTCGCGCCCGCCCTGGGCAACTACGTCATCGCGATGCTGAAGGACACGCCGATGATCTTCGTGATCGGCGTGATGGAGATGCTCGGCCAGGCCCGGCAGTTCTCGTCCGAGACCTTCCTGACGGTCGAGGCGTTCACGGTCGTCGGCATCGCCTTCATCGTCCTGTCCTATCCGGCATCCCTTCTCATGCGAGCACTGGAGCGTCGTCTTGTCCGCTGACACCGCCTCTTCGAACGACGAGCTGATCCGTTTCGACCACGTCACCAAGCGGTTCGGCGACAACACCGTCCTGGACTCCCTGGACTTCAAGGTCTTCCCCGGAAAGCACGTGACGCTGATCGGTCCCTCCGGGTCCGGCAAGACCACGATCCTGCGGCTGCTGATGACGCTGCTGAAGCCGGACGAGGGCACGATCAAGGTCGACGGCGCGTACCTCAGCCACGAGGAGAAGGACGGCAAGCTGGTCCCGGCCGGCGAGAAGCACGTCCGCGAGGTGCGCAAGAACATCGGAATGGTGTTCCAGCAGTTCAACCTCTTCCCCAATATGAAGGTGCTGCGGAACATCACCGAGGCGCCCGTCCATGTGCTGGGCCTGTCCCAGGACGAGGCGGACGCGCGGGCGCGGGAGCTGCTGGAGCTCGTCGGGCTCGGCGACCGCTGCGACGCGTACCCCAGCCAGCTCTCGGGCGGGCAGCAGCAGCGCGTGGCCATCGCCCGCGCGCTGGCCATGCGGCCGAAGGTGCTGTTGCTCGACGAGGTGACCTCGGCTCTCGACCCGGAGCTGGTGGCCGGAGTGCTCGATCTGCTGCGGGACATCGCGCGCACCACGGACGTCACCATGGTGTGCGTGACGCACGAGATGAACTTCGCCCGGGACGTCTCCGACTGCGTGATGATGTTCGACGAAGGCCGCGTCATCGAATACGGGCACCCGGACCAGATGTTCAGTGCGCCCGAGCATGAGCGGACGCGAGAATTCCTCAGCGCGGTGCTCTGAGAGCCTCCTTCAGCGGCGTGATCTGCCCGATCAGTCCGCGGAAGAATGCCCGACCCTGACTCTGGCATATGCCAGGGAGATGAGCCGCAGCTTATCGCGGGGAAGTGTGCTACTTATCTCGCCAACGGCCGCCCCTGAAACGGCTCTTGGCCGCTATCGTGATACAGAGTCTTGCGGTCACAACCTGCTAGGGGGAAACCGTGGCGCTGAAGCCTGAGCCGACCGCGCCGTTCCACTCGGTGCAATACGTCTTGCGCGTCCTGGAGACGGTCTCAAAGCACGGTGGCGGGGTCACCGACGTCCAGATAGCCCGCGAGACGGGTCTGCCGACCGGCCATCTGGCTCCGATGCTGGCCATGCTGCGCCGCGAGGGCTACGTCGAGCAGGTCGCGGACGGCGCCTATGTGATCGGCGACTCGCTGATCCTGCTCGGCTCCGGGGCCACCCGGCAGCAGGCGTTGGAGGCGAAGCTCCAGGAGACGCTCACCGAACTGCGCGACTCCGTCGGCGCGGCGGTCTACATCAGCCGCTATATCGACGGCGAAGTGAAGATCACACAGTTCGCCGCCGGCCCGCGCACACCGGCGGTGAACGAGTGGGTGGACTTCCGCTCGGCGGCCCACGCCAGCGCGGTCGGCAAATGCCTGCTGACCCAGCTGGACCAGAACGGCCGCCGCGACCACCTCTCGCGCCACAAGATCGCCCGGCTGACCTCCAGGACGATCACCAGCGAGCAGCTGCTCTTCTCGAAGCTGGACAGCCAGCCGCCGACGGTCCCCGTCCTGGATCTCCAGGAGTACGCGGTGGGCACGGTCTGCGCAGCGGTCCCGCTGACGGCGGGCGCGTCGGTGGGCTGTCTCGCACTGTCGCTGCCGATCGAGCACGCGCACCGGCTGCGCTCGGCGGCGGACACGCTGAACCGCAGGGCGGCGCCGGTGGTGCTGTCACTGGCCATCTAGGACGGACGAGGACCGATCTAGGACCTATCTAGGACAGGGCGAGCGGACCTGGTCAGGAGCACCCCTCCGGACCAGGTACTATTTACTTCGTCATCAGCCGCAAGGCGGCGGGTGGCCAAGTTAAGCGCCGCTAGCTCAGTTGGTTAGAGCAGCTGACTCTTAATCAGCGGGTCCGGGGTTCGAGTCCCTGGCGGCGCACAGCTGATCATCTGGGGCTCCTCGGTCTTCCGAGGAGCCCCAGATGCGTTTCGCGTTGTGCCCCGTGCTCCCGTGCTCCCGTCCGTGTGCCCCGCCCCTCCGCCGCTGTGCTCGCCGCCCGGCGGCCTCGCCGTCGCGGCTACGCCCGAAGATAGGCGAGCACGGCGAGCACCCTGCGGTGGGTCTCCTCCGCCGGCGGCAGATCCAGCTTGGCCAGGATGTTGCCGATGTGCTTGCCGACGGCCGCCTCCGTGACCACCAGCGCGCGGGCTATCGCCGCGTTCGACCGGCCCTCCGCGACCAGGCCGAGTACCTCGCGCTCGCGCGGAGTCAGCGCGGCCAGCGGGTCACGGCGGCGGCGCAGCAGCTGCCGTACGACCTCGGGGTCGACGACCGTGCCGCCCGCGGCGACCCGGGTCAGCGCGTCCACGAACTCCTCGATCTGACCGACCCGGTCCTTGAGGAGATAGCCGACGCCCGTGCCGTCGCCGGTGTCCAGCAGCTCGGAGGCGTACGAGCGCTGGACGTACTGGCTGAGGACCAGCACCGGCAGCGACGGCCGCCGCGCGCGCAGGGCGATCGCGGCGCGCAGGCCCTCGTCCTGGAAGCCCGGGGGCATCCGGACGTCGGTGACCACGATGTCCGGCTCATGGGCGAGGACCGCCTCGGACAGCGCGTCCGCGTCGCCGACGGCCGCGACGGTCTCGTGGCCGAAGCGGGTCAGCAGGCCGGTCAGCCCCTCGCGCAGCAGCACGCTGTCCTCGGCGAGGACTACCCGGAGCGTTCCTGGCACGGGATCTCCACTCGGAGCACGGTCGGCCCGCCGGTCGGGCTGGTGATCGACAGTGTGCCATCGAGGACGGCGATACGGTCGGCGAGCCCCGTCAGGCCGGTCCCCCGGGCCGGGTCGGCGCCGCCGCGGCCGTCGTCGTGGACGGCGACGGCGAGCCTGCCCTGCGCATGGCCCGCGGTGATCTTCGCGGTCCGCGCGCCGCTGTGCTTGGCGATGTTCGCGAGGGCCTCGCAGACGGCGAAGTACGCGGCGGTCTCGACGGGCAGGTCCAGCCGGGGCAGCGCGATGTCGTCCGCCTCGACGGGCACCGCCGAGCGGTCGGCGGCGTCGGCGAGCGCGGCGCCGAGGCCGTAGTCGGCGAGGACCTGCGGATGAATGCCGTGGATCAGCTCGCGCAGCTCGGTCAGGACGCGGCCGGCCTCGTCGTGCGCGGACGCCAGCTTGTCGGCGAGCGGGCCCTTGGGGGCGTCGAGGCGCGCCAGTCCCAGCGTCATGGTCAGCGCGACCAGGCGCTGCTGGGCGCCGTCGTGCAGATCGCGCTCGATACGGCGGCGTTCGGCCTCGAACGCGGCGACCAGGCGGGCGCGGGAGCGGGTCACCTCGGTGAGCCGGTCCCGCAGCTCGCCCTCGCGCGGCGCGAGGAGCAGCCGGGTCAGCCGGGCGCGGACGCGGGCGAGCGCGGCGAGCGGACGGAGCAGCACGGCGAGCAGCACGAGCCCCGCCGCCGCGGCCGCGAACGCCTGCGGGTACGTCGTGACCAGGACCGTCTTCACCACCCGCGCCTCCTCGCCGTCCACCGCCAGCTGCACGGGCGCGGCGGCCATCCCGAGGGGCGTCCCGAGCGCGACGGCGAGGGCGATCAGGTCGAGCGGCCACAGGACGAGGGCCTGCAGCAGTCCGTACGCGAGCTCCCGCCAGGTCGCCTGCTCGCTGAGCCGCAGCCGCAGCCAGGCGCCGATGCCGGGCTCGCCGGGGGTGCGGTGAGGGCTGGGCACGGGCTCGTCGTCCATGATCCCCAGCCGTCGCCGCTCGACGACGGCGAACCCGATCCCACCGAGAACGAGCACCGGAAGCCCGACGAGCACGACGGAGAGCCCGACGAGGAGCACGAGGGCGATGAGGGCGGGTATCCCGGTGAGCACGCTGCTGGCGAGATAGAGGAGGGACCGGGCAGGAGAGGGAGGAGGAGGGGGAAGGGAGCGGGCGAGGGGCATGGGCAAACGGTAGGACGGGGCAGTACGGGGTGTGGGGTGCGGGCGGCCCGACGATTTCAGCCCGTCCGGCGCTTGAGGACACGGCCGAAGGCCGTACGGGGGCGCAGCCCCCCGGAGCGGGGGCGACACGCCCTGCGCGGGCAGCAATTCAGCCCGTCCGGCGATTGAGGACACGCCCGTAGGGCGTACGGGGGCGCAGCCCCCTGGAGCGAGGGTGACATGCCCTGCGCGGGCGACCCGCGGGGCGCTGCCCCGGACCCCGCGCCTCAAACGCCGGCGAGGCTGGATTCGCCTCAATCGCCGGCGGGGCTGGATTTCGTCTACGTCAGCTCTCGGTAGTCCCCCTCCCCCGGTGGCCGCCACCACGTCCCCTCGCGGGAGGCGAGGCCCTCCGCGCGGAGGCGGGAACGGTGGATTTTGTTCGTGGCCGTGAGGGGGAGCTCCGGCAGGACGCGGACGAAGCGTGGCGCCATCTTCGTGCCCAGGTCCGGCTGGGCCGAGAGGAAGGCGGCGAACTCCTGCGGGTCGAAGCGCGCCGGGTCCCGCAGCGACAGCGCCGCCATCACCTGGTCGCCGGAGACCGGGTCCGGGACCGCGTAGACCGCGACCGCCGACGCCCGCTCCCAGCGCGCGAGGATGTTCTCGATCATCGCCGCCGCGAGGTTCTCGCTGTCGACCCGCAGCCGGTCGTCCGTACGGCCCGCGAAGTACAGGAAGCCCTCCGCGTCGCGGAAGAACAGGTCGCCCGTCCAGTACCAGCCCCCGCGCGTCCGCTCCGCGTCCGCCTCGGGGTGGTGCCAGTAGCCCTCGAAGAGGCTGCGGCCGCGGTTGACCAGCTCGCCGATCGCCTCGTCGCCGTTGACGAGCCGGCCCGACGCGGAGAAGACCGCGCGCGGGCACTCCCGGCCGGTGTCCGGGTCGACGACCGCGAGGTCGTCCGCGGGTCCCGCCCGGCCTATCGCGCCGCGCGGGGCGCCGGGGGTCCGCTGGATCGCGGCGCCGCCCTCGGACGATCCGTACCCCTCGATCAGCCGCACCCCGAACCGCGCCTCGAAGCGGGCCGCGTCCGCCGCGCCCGCCTCCGTGCCGAAGCCGGTCCGCAGGGTGTGCGCGCGGTCGTCGGGGCGTTCGGGCACGGCGAGCAGGTACTGCACGGCCCGGCCCACATAGGTGAAGTACGTCGCGCCGAACCGGCGTACGTCGTCGAGGAAGCCGGACGCCGAGAACCGCCCGCGCAGCGCGACCGACGCCCCGCCCGCCATCGCCGGCGCCCAGTTCGCGATCACCGCGTTGCCGTGGAACATCGGCATGCAGATGTAGTGGACGTCGTCCTCGCCCACCCGGAAGTGCCGGGCCAGCGACGCGCCCGCCGCGGCCAGCCGCCCCTGGGTGCAGATCGCCGCCTTCGGCGCGCCCGTCGACCCGGAGGTGAAGTAGAGCAGCATCCGGCTGCCGGGCCCGACCGGGCCGAGCGTCGACTCGCCCGGGACCGCGTCGGCGTAGGGGGCGAGCAGTTCGGCGTACGCCTCGTCGTCGGTCACCAGGACCCGCACCCCCGGCAGGTCCAGCCCGTCGAGGAGGGGGAGGCGGGCGCGCTCGGTGATCAGCACCCGGCAGTCGGTGTGCAGGATGTCGCGGGCCAGCTCGGGCCCCCGCCGCGTCGTGTTCACGCCCGCGACGGCGGCCCCGGCCAAGGCCGCCGCGCTCAGCCACAGGGGAAACTCCGGGGTGTTGTCGAGCAGCACCCCGAAGTGCGGCTCCGCGCCTCGCGGCATGAGATCCACGAGGAGCGCGGCTCGCGCGGCGGCGCCCGCGGCGGTCTGATGGCGGCTGAGCGCGAGGTCCTGGCAGCTCAGCCCCACCCGGTGATCGCGCCATTGGCGCTGTACGAGCTCCGCGACGGTCGGCAGATCGTCCATGGAGCCGCACGGTAACTGACTGCCTGTCAGAACTGAACGTCCGAGCAGGCGTAGAAGGCGTTCGCCGTGTCGTGCACGGTCCACACCGCCAGGATCAGATGGCGGCCCGAACGCTGCGGAAGACTGCCGGAGTGGGACAGGGTCGCCGGCGGCTGGTTGCCGCCGTACGGGACGGTCAGGAACGGCTGCGACTCAAGCGCCGCCCTGGTCAGCGGCTGGCTGGGATTCCAGCCGGACTTGGTGATGTAGTACCTGAAGTCGGTCGTCCGGTGCCGGGCCGTGAACTGCCAGCGGAATGTGTAGTTCTGACCCGAGGAGACCTTGGTGGTGGGCCATGCCCCGCCGCGCGGATCGTCGAGCTGCGCGAACTGGCCGAGCCCCGCCGAACAGATCCTTCCGTCGGCGGGACCCGCGGCCGGGAACCCCTTGGGGCCCTCGACGCTCTGGGGCTCCCACTGGATCGGGCCGCAGTTGGCCACTGTGCCGTTGGCGCAGAGCTTCTGGCGGCTGATGGGCGAGTCGGTGTAGCCGTGGCTGCTGGCGCTGCCTGTGGCGAGCAGGGTCGCGCCTGTCACGGCGAGGCCGACCATGGCCGCGCCTATCTTTTTTCGCATGCTTCGCTCCAGGAGAACGTGGGGGTTCTGTCGAGCTGGTGCCGCACGCGCGCGGTGGTGCCTCTTCAGGTCTAGACCAAGTTCCAATGTATTGACGGGCGTTCGTCATGTCCAGACCAATTACAAACCTTCCGCGACCGCCGAACGCCCGGTATAGAAGGCGACGGTGAGGTCCTTCACCAGAGCCTTGCGCTCGTAGTCGTCGAGCTCGACGAGCCCCCGGTCGGTCAGCCGGTTGACCGTGTCGTCCACCGCGTCCACCACCGAGGTGAGCACGCTGTCCCGGTGCCGGGCGTCGATGGCCGCGATCCGGCGGCGCTGCATCGCTGCCGCCACCTCCGGCGCGTACTCGATCCCCGTCGGCTGCGCCGAGAACAGCTCGATCCCCACCGGCGCGCACTCCGCCGAGAGCATCCGGGTCAGCGCGTCGCCGACCGCCTCCGCGTCGCGCAGAGTCGGGGCGTCCTGGTGGAAGGCGTCCGCCGGCAGCTGCGACAGGACCCGCGCCATCGCGGACTCCACCTGCTCGCGCAGGTACTCCTCGTGGTCCGCCACGCCCAGCGCGGCCCGTGCGGTGTCCTTGACCCGCCACACCACCAGCACCACCACGCGCAGCGCCGTGCCGTCCGCGTCGACCGCCGGCATCGGCTCGCTGCGCCAGTGCCGCAGGCGTACGTCGACCCGGCGGCGCAGCACCAGCGGGCTGACCCACAGCAGCCCCGTACGCCGCACGCTCCCCCGGTAGTCGCCGAAGAGCGTCAGCACCATGGCCTGCCCGACGCGGCCGCGCCCCAGCCCGCAGAAGGCGAAGAGCGCGAGGCCCACGCCCAGCGCGAGCAGGCACCACAGGCCGATCCCCAGACCGCTGTACGCGTTCGGGGTCAGCCCGAGCCGGACCGTCGCCGCGCGCGGCAGCGCGCCGGCGCCCCACAGCACCGCGCCGATCCCGCCGAGCGCGCACGCCCCGGCGACCAGCCCGGTCCAGCCGGGGAGCGCGGGCCCCGGCCGCTCGAACAGGTGCGGGTCGACGGGCGGGGCCGGGCGCACGGGGGCGGGGGGCGGGGCGGGGC